>JBILKS010000304.1:0-11524 GCA_044376595.1 Ilumatobacteraceae bacterium
GACCGGTGTACTCCAGGTTGGTACGTGGGCCCACATCGTTGCCACGCTCGACATCACGACGGGTCGGACGCGTCTCTTCGTCAACGGACAGTTGCAGGCCGATGGTTTCGTGACACAGGCCAGTTCCCTGAACACTGCGACCAACGGTGAGTTCCTGGTGGGCAACGCCTACAGCGTGAGCGCGAATCCCTTCAATGGGCGCATCGCCGAGGTTGCGCTCTACTCGGGAGCCCTTCCGAGCGCGCGCGTCGCGGCCCACTACGCGGCCTCGGGTGTCACGTCGCGCGGTCTTACCGCGCCGGTCGTCACCCCTGGTTCGAACGGCCTGACGCTGTCCTGGAACGCACCGACCGACACCGGAGGCCTTGCCGTCACCGGTTACAGAATCGACTCCATCGCACCTGGGGGCTCTGGATGGGCCACCTTGATCGGTGACACGGGCAACACCAACACCTCCTACACGCTGAACAGTGTCGTCACGTCTGGCCTCGGCCAGGGGTACTCCTTCCGTGTGGCCGCCATCACCTCTGCCGGTATCGGAGCCACGAGTCTTCCGGCAGGTCCGTACTCGACTGCGGCAGCTCCCGGACCGGTGCGTTCGCTCAATGCCACGGGTGGAACCGGAAACGTCGCCCTCACGTGGGTTGCCCCGAGTGACACGGGAGGACTCTCGATCACTGGTTACCGAGTGGAGCGCAGCGGTGACGGCGGAGTGTCGTGGATCACTCTCGCCTCGTCGCAGACCGTTCTGTCCTACACCGACTCCAGCGCGGCGCTGCTTCCGGGTACCTCGTTCACCTATCGAGTCACTCCGTTGGGTCCCGTGGGCGACGGCCCCGGCTCTTCGGTGGCGGCAGGACCGGCAAACGTCGTCTCGGGCCTCCTCGCGGTGGTCGGGAGTGGGGCGGTGAGTCTCACGTGGGACATCATGGCCACGACTGCCGGACAGACCGTGAGCGGCTATCTCGTCGACCGTTGTATCGGTGTGTGCACCACGACATCAGGGACCTACACCGCGCTGACTGCAGTCGCAGGCGCCCCGGCCGGCGGCACGACCCCCAACAACTTCATCGTCGCGAGTGGTCTCGTGAATGGCACCACGTACACGTTCCGCGTCCGGCCGATCTACGGACCGTCGAACCTCGCCGGTCCTGCGGTCATCATCACCGGTACTCCGGTTCTCAGTGCCCAGATATCCGTCCAGTTGCTGAGTTCGGTTCCGTCGGCCACCAGCATGGTTCTCAACTGGCTGGCGCCGGTGCCGACGAGCGGCAACGTGATTGCCGGTTACCTCGTCGAGTTCTGTTCGGCGAACTGCGGCTCGGGTGGTACCTACACGGCTGCCACCCCCGCTGACGGTGCACCCTCCGGTACGACCACCAGGGTGTTGACCCACACCATCACCGGTCTCACGACGGGCACCACCTACACCTTCCGGGTGACACCGGTGCTGTCTTCAGGCACCGGAACTCCCACACCTGCCATCCTCGCTGACACGCCGATCATCACGCTCGCCGCGCCCACCTCCATGACGGCGACCGGCGGACTCTTGCGGGTCGTGCTGAACTGGACACCTCCGGCTACCGCCGGTGGCTATCCGATCATCGGATACCGCGTCGAATCCCGACCGAACGACACCGGCGACTTCCTCGTGGTGACAGCCAACAGCTATTCGTCGACGCCCTCCTTCACGGTGACTCAACTCGTTGCGGGTCAGATGTACGGCTTCCGGGTCACGGCCCTCACGGCCGCCGGACCGGGTGCGGCAAGCACGGTGGTGCGTTCGACTCCGTTCGGGCTCGCCGCTGCGCCGACGTCGCTGACCGCGACGCCTTCGAGCGGACAGGTCGTCCTCGGTTGGACGGCGCCGTCCTCGCTCGGCAACAGCACATTGGTTGGCTACCGCATCGAACAGAGCGTCGACGGCGGAACCACGTGGACGAACTCGATTGCCAACACGAACACGTCCGCAACGACCCACACCGTGTCCGATCTTGACAACGGTGTCCAGCACTTCTTCAGGGTCGCCGCGCTGACCGTTGCCGGCGAAGGCGTGAAGTCGGGCACCGTGAGCGCCATTCCGGTCGCACCTCCGGCCGCAGTGACGAACCTCGCGGCCACGACCGGCAACGGACAGGCGCTTCTCACCTGGACCGCTCCGTCGGAGACCGGAGGATTCCCGATCGTTGGATACAAGATCGATCGATCCACCGACAACGTCTCGTGGACGGTGGCCACGGCCAACACCAACTCTTCGATTCCGACGTCGTTGCAGTCCGGACTGTCGAACGGCACCCGCTATTGGTTCCGTGTTTCCGTCATCACCGCCGGTGCGAACGGCGTCGCCGCGGCACCTGTTGAAGTGACGCCCTTCACCGTTGCCACCGCACCCACGTCCGTGGTCCTTCAGCCGCGTGACGGTGAAGTCGGACTCTCTTGGTCTGCTCCCGCTTCCGACGGTGGCGCGACGGTCACGGACTACCAGGTCGAGACATCGGTTGACGGTGGAGCATCCTGGACGGCCACGGTGCCCTCGACAGAGGGAGCCACCTTCGCAACGATCGCCGGTCTCACCAACGGTGTTGCGATTCTCGTTCGCGTCAGCGCCTACAACATCGGCGGTTGGGGCAACCCGACGGCATCGGTCAGTGCGGCTGCCTACAAGGCCCCCGATGCGCCGGCGGCGCTTTCCGGCATCGGCCAGGACGCATCCGTGTTGTTGTCGTGGACCGCTCCGGCGACGTCCAATGGTTCACCCATTTCGGGATACCGAATCGAGTCGTCGACCGATGGTGGCGAAACCTGGACGGTGGCCGTTGCGAACACCGGCAGTTCGGGAACGAACTCTGTCGTGACGAATCTCGTCAACGGTACGCAGTACACCTTCCGTGTGTCTGCGATCAATGCCGGCGGCGCGGGCGATCCATCCAGCGCTGCTGGTGCGACTCCGCGAACGACTCCGACTGCTCCGCGCAATGTGACGACAACCATCGGATCGACGACGGTGATCGTCACGTGGGCCACGCCCGCATCGAATGGCGGAGCAGACATCGATTCGTACGCAGTCGAGCGATCCACCGACGGGGGAGCCACCTGGACCCAACGCGCCACAGGACTGGGAACCACTGACATGCGTTACGTCGACACGGGCCTCACGAATGGTTCCACCTATCTCTACCGGGTGGTCGCGAACAACTCAGCGGGAAGGGGCGCACCGAGTTCCGGTGTGACCGCGGTTCCGGCCGCTCGCCCGTCGCGACCGACGGCGCTCGTAGCCGCGGACGCAAGCGGCTCGGTCATTTTGTCGTGGACGCCGCCCACTGATACCGGTGGTGCGCCGATCACCGGCTACCGGGTCGAAATGAGCATCGATACGGGTTCAACCCAACTCGATGGCGACGGCAACATCGTCGATGCCGATCCGTGGATGCTCGTTGAAGGTGTTGCTTCGACGTCAACACCGTACGCATTGGTGACGGGCCTGAGCGACGGACAGCGCTACGAGTTCCGAGTATCGGCGATCAACGTCGCCGGCGTCGGTCCGGCAAGCGATCCCGACGACGCCACGCCGCTCGTGATTTCGACGGTGGTGCTTTCGGGCACCGCCGCCGACGGTGCCGTGAATCTCGCGTGGACCGCTCCGTCTGATGTCGTTGCGTCGGGCTACGTCGTCGAGCGTTCGACCGACGGCAACTCGTGGTCTTCGGCGATGAGCAATCCCGGTGCTTCTGATCTGGCGGGAACTGCAGCGGGTCTGACCAACGGCACGTTGTACTTCTTCCGGATTCAAGTGTTGGTCGGAGGAGTCGCTTCCAATGCGTATTCGAACTATGTGTCGCTCGCGCCTCGCTCTGCACCATCGGCGCCGTCGGCGCTCACGGCTGTGGGAGGAGACGGTCAAGTGACGTTGCGCTGGACTGCTCCGGCTTCGAACGGCGGGGCAGGCATCACTGGATATCGCGTGGAGCAGCGCGTGGGAACGGGCGCATGGTCGACCGTTGTCGCCGACACGCAATCGAGTGCCACGATCCACACCGTCACCGGTCTCGTGAACGCCACCTTGTACGAGTTCCGCGTGAGCGCGATCAACATCGTCGGACCGGGTGTCGCGACCACTTCCACGGCAGCCACTCCATTTACGACGCCCGCCGTGCCAAGGTCGTTCGTCGCCACTGCGGGAACGGGCGAGGTCGCTCTTTCGTGGGCTGCGCCCGTATCGAATGGTGGCAGTGCAGTTACCGGATATTCCCTGCAGATCTCCGAGGACGGCGGCGTTACCTGGGCATCGCTTGCTGCGGCGCTCAACGCCACGTCCTTCACGGCGACCGGGCTCACGAACGGAGCCACGTATGCATTCAGGGTTGCTGCAACCAACAGTGCCGGCAGTGGAGTCTGGACCTCGCCCTTGGCGGCATCTCCGTACCTCGCACCAAGTGCGCCACAGGGAGTTGCCGGCGTTGCAGGGGACACGTCTGTCTCTCTGTCGTGGACCGCACCGACCAATGTCGTGGCGAGCTTGATCGTCGGATATCGCATCGAGCGTCGCATCGGCGTCGGTGGTTGGAGCACGGTGGCGGCCAGTACTGGATCCAGTCTCACCACCTACAACGTGGTCGGTCTGGTGAACGGAACGTCGTACGACTTCCGTGTCGCCGCCCTGATCGCCGAAGGACCGGGCGCATGGTCGACCACCGTGGCGGCCGTGCCGTTCGGGCTGGCATCCGCTCCGCTTCCGCTCTCGACCTCGTCGAGCGACGGACAGGTCTCTCTCGCGTGGGTCGTGCCCGTCTCGAACGGCGGATCGGTACTCACCGGCTACGTCATCCAGATCTCGACAGACGGAGGCGCCACTTTTGTCGACCTCGACACGATCTCCGCTCCGGCCACCGGATACACAGCAACTGGTCTGACGAACGGAACCTCGTACGCATTCCGCGTCGGCGCAATCAATGCCGCCGGCCGTGGTGTCTACAGCAACACCGCGACGGATACGCCGTATGCAGCACCCTCTGCGCCACTCAATGTCGTGGCGACGGGAGGAACGAACGAAGTGTCGCTCTCCTGGAGCGCACCCACCAGCAATGGCGGTGGAGTCATCGTCGGCTACCGCATCGAGCGCAGCCTCAATGGTGGATCGTCGTGGACGACCGTCGCGGTCAACACGGGGTCAACGGCAACGTCCTATGTGATCGGCAATGTCGCTGCCGGTGTCACGAACACCTTCCGCGTAGCCGCCGTCGTCAGCAGTGGATTCGGCGCATACAGCACGCTCGCCAGTGCAACCGCAGTGGGTCTGCCCTCGTCGCCTACTGCGTTGTCTGCGACCGCATCTGCTGGCCAGGTCGTCTTGTCGTGGACGGCTCCCGTCATCACTGACGGCAGTACGATCTCGTCCTACGTTGTCGAGCGAAGCGCCGACGGCGGCATGACGTGGACCACCGTCAGCAGTTCGGTAACGACTACCTCGTACACCGCGTCCGGTCTCAGCAATGCCACCACGTATGCCTTCCGCGTCAGCGCAGTGAATTTGAGCGGCACTGGTCTCGCATCTGCGCCGGTCGGGGCCACGCCGTTCACGGTTCCGGATGCGCCCACTGCGTTGTCGGTCATCGCGGCCCCCGGTCAGTCGGTGCTCTTGTGGTCAACTCCGATCAGCGACGGTGGACGCAACATCACCGGGTACATGATCGAACAGAACGACGGCACGGGATGGGTCACCGTGGTGTCGAACACGAACTCGGCTTCCACGGTCTACGTCGTGGGTGGGTTGAGCAACGGCGTGACGTATTCGTACCGTGTCACGGCTCTCAACGCCGCGGGCCCGGGATCGGTCTCGAGTGTGGCGAGCGCGACGCCTTCCGGTACCGCCACGGCAGTGCGCTCGCTCGTGGCGACGCCGGGTTCGACCGAAGTGTCCTTGACGTGGGTTGCCCCTGTCAGCAACGGTGGTGGAGCCATCACTGGTTACACCGTCGAGCGCAGTGCAGACGGCGGAGCGACATGGACGACCGTGGTGGCCGATACAGGTTCGACCACCACGTCCTACACCGCAATCGGTCTCACCAATTCCGTCGCCTACACGTTCCGTGTCGCCGCGATCAACGCAAACGGTGTCGGCGCGGTCAGTTCTCCGGCATCGGCAACACCGTTCAGTGTCCCGGGTCAGCCGCGCACTCTCACCGCGGTCACGGGTAACGGCAGCGTCACCCTGAACTGGGCCGCCCCATCGAGTGACGGCGGTGGCATCATTCTCGGCTACCGCGTCGAGAGCAGCACTACCGGTGGGGCGCCGTGGACCACGGTCGTGGCCAACACGGCATCGACCTCCACCACCTACAACATGACTGGTCTCGCCAACGGCACGACCTACACCTTCCGCGTCAGCGCGGTGAACGCCGCCGGTGCCGGCACGCCGAGTGCCGATGTCGTTGCAACGCCGTTCATTGCCGCCCCTGCACCAACTGGTCTGACTGCCACGGCGTCGAGCGGACAGGTGGCTCTCTCGTGGACTGCACCGGCATCCAACGGTGGTGCGCCGATCACGTCATACAAGCTGGAGATCAGCAGTGACGGCGGATCGACGTGGGCGAATCTCGTTGCCGACACCGGTTCCACCGCCACCACCTACACCGCACTGAATCTGGCGAATGGTCAGGCCTACTCGTTCCGTGTTGCGGGCATCAACGCCGCGGGTTCCGGTTCGGCCAGTTCCGTCGCATCTGCGACCCCGTTCAGTGCGCCGGGCGCAGTCTCTGTCGTCAATGTGACGGCTGGCGACAGCCAGGTTCTCGTCACGTGGTCGACGCCGGCGAACCTGAATGGTGCATCGATCACGGGCTACATGATCGAGCGCTTCGACGGCTCGTCGTGGACCGTTCTCGTGGCCAACACGGGGAACGCACTCACGCGCTACACCGCATCGGGTCTCACCAACGGCACGACGTATTCGTTCCGCATCAGTGCGATCAACTCGGCTGGAACCAGCGCGAGTACTGCAAGTGGCAGCGTCATGCCCGTGGGTGCACCCACGGCACCGGGTCAACTCACTCTCGCGCCAGGCGACACCCAGGCCTTCTTGTCGTGGTCTGCGCCTTCGGCAACAGGCGGGTCCGCTGTGGTCGGCTACATGATCGAGCGTTACGACGGTTCGTCGTGGACGACTGTCGTTGCCAATACGGCCTCGACATCCACGTCGTACACGGCAACGGGCCTGACGAATGGGCTGGCCTACCAGTTCCGCGTCAGTGCCATCAACGCGGTGGCAATCGGTGCCGCTGGACTCGCTCAATCGGTGATGCCGGCTGGAGCACCGGGAGTCACTGGGGGAGTGAACGTCACCCCAGCCGACGCCGCAGTTGTTGTCTCGTGGACCGCTCCGTTGTCGAACGGTGGCAGCGCGATCACGTCGTACATGATCGAGTCGTGGACGGCGTCGGGCGGATGGGTCACGGTTGTTCCGACAACCGGATCCGCAGTCGCGGGTTACACGGTCTCGGGGTTGACCAATGGTGAGACCTACAAGTTCCGCGTCAGTGCCACCAACGTGGTGGGTACCGGAACCGCATCGGCCGAATCGTCGACTGTGACACCGGCTACCACTCCGTCGGCGCCCACCGGGGTGACCGTTGCTACTGCATCCGGACAGGTCACCGTGTCATGGACCGCCACTGCTTCGGCGGCCAACGGCGGAAGTGCCGTGACCGGTTACCGACTTGAGCGGTCGATCGACGGTGTCTCGTGGGCAACCGTGACCTCGGGCATCGCGACCACCTCGCACGTTGTGACTGGACTCGTGAATGGTGCGTCATACCTCTTCCGCGTTGCCGCAACCAACGCCGTCGGTGACGGTCCCTTCACGGCGCCCGTTGCGGGCATTCCCGCCGCTGCACCGGGAGCGCCACAGATGCTGTCCGCCGTTGCGGGCGATGCCGAGGTGAATCTCACCTGGACCGCACCGGCCTCCACGGGCGGCTCGCCTGTTCTTGGCTATCGCATCGAGCAGTACGACTCGACCTCCTCGTCGTGGGCTGTGATCAATGGCAACGTGACGGGTCTCGCGCTCCTCGTGACGGGTCTCACGAACGGCACGGCGTACGACTTCCGTGTCTCGGCAGTGAACAGCGCCGGTATCGGCACCCAGACCCGCTTGGCATCCACGGTGATGCCGGCCGGTGCGCCGTCGGCTCCGACCATCTCGTCGACGGTCGCCGCTGACTCCAAGGTGACGGTCACGTGGTCGGCTGGCTCCGGCAACGGATCAGCCATCACTGGCTACAAGGTGCAACGCAGTATCGCGGGTGCCGCATGGGGAACTGTTGCCACCGTGAGCGCTTCGACGCTGACGTACGAACTCGCCGGACTCACCAACGGTGTGCCGGTGTCGATGCGCATCGTGGCGGTCAACGCCATCGGTGACAGTCCCTTCGGCAACACCGTCGACGCCGTGCCGGCCGCGCCGAGCGCAGCTCCGACCGCACTCACTGCCCAGGCAGGGGACGCCTTCGTGCTGCTGTCGTGGACGGAACCCACCACGATCGGCGGCATGCCGATCACTGGGTACGTGATTGAAAAGGCAACGAGTGGCAACTGGTCGACAGTGACAACCACCACCAACCCAGCTACCGGCTATGCGGTGATGGGCCTTGCCAATGGCACGTCATACGACTTCCGGGTCAGCGCAGTGAACCGGGTGGGTACGTCGTCGGCTTCGACGCCGGTCACTGCGACACCCATCGCCGCCGCGGTGATCGCGAATCAGCCTGACTCGCCGACGTGGAGCTCGGCCACCGGTGGCGACGGTTCGGTCGCGCTCTCGTGGACGGCGCCGAATGCGACGAACGGAGCCACGATCGGGAGCTACCGGATCGAACGTCTGAACAACGATCAGACCGCTTGGATCGACGCGGTTGCCGACACCGGCGACATCACGACAACACGCACGGTCACTCTGCTGACCAACGGCGTCACCTACTTCTTCCGGATTCGTGCCGTGACCCAGACCGGAGAGGGCATGGTGTCGGCTGCGGTCGCCGCGATCCCGTCCGGTCTGCCATCTGCGCCGACTTCGGTGGTCGGCGTCTCTGGTCCGTCGCGTGTGACGGTGACATGGGCCGCGCCGTCGAGCGACGGTGGTACGGGCATCGCCTCGTACCGCATCCAGTACCGCATCGCGGGTTCCGGGACTGTGGTGGATCGTGACATCGCTTCGCCGTCGCGGGTCGGAACAATCACAGGTCTCCTGAATGGTTCGGAGTATGAGTTCCGCGTCGCTGCCTTCAATGCGAACGGCATTGGTGCATACTCGGCATGGTCGTCGGGGGTCATCCCCGCGGAGTTGCCGAATGCGCCGCAGGGTGTGGTCGCCACGGCCGGTGACGCGCAGGTCACGGTGTCGTGGAATGCGCCGAGTGGCAACGGATCGGGTATTCAGTCCTACAAGGTCGAGATGTCCGCGAACGGCGGCGTGTCCTGGACCACGGTGGCGGCGGCCAACGTCGGTACGACGTACGTTGCCACCGGTCTCACCAATGGCACCACCTACGTCGTGCGCGTCAGTGCAACGAACGACGTGGGCACGGGTGTCTACGGCTCGCTCGTTGCATCGACACCGGCAACCGTTGCGACAGCTCCGACGAACGTGGCTGTTGCCTCGGGCGACGGCTTTGTCTCGCTGTCGTGGTTGGCGCCGGTGTCCACCGGTGGTTTGCCGATCACGCACTACCTCCTCCAGCAGTGGAACTCAGGAACGAACGCGTGGGATGCGATCTGTGGTGGCACGGGACAGCCGACCTGCACGTCCGCACTCACGCGCGTCGTGACCGGTCTTGCCAACGGCGTGTCTCACGACTTCCGGATTGCCGCTGTGGGTAGCAACGGCACGGGGGCTTGGGCCACGATTTCCGGTGCGGCCAACATCGGCGCTGTACCGGGCATTCCGACCGGTGTTGTCGCCACCGTGGGTAACGGGCAGGTTGCGCTCTCGTGGTCGGCTCCGGCATCGCTCGGCGGATCGCCGATCTCCGGTTACCGCATCGAGAAGTCCTTCACCGGCACGGGGAACTGGACGACCGTCGTGGCGAACACGTCGAGTTCGATCACCGCCCACACGGTGCAAGGTCTCGCCAATGGAACGCAGGTTTTCTTCCGTGTGAGCGCCATCAACGGCGGTGGAACAGGTGCCGCGAGCAGCACCGTGGCAGCGACGCCGAACCAGCCGGCTACGGCCCCGCTGAATGTCACGGCAACGGCCAGTGACATGCAGGCAATCATCGCCTGGTCGACGCCGTCGAATCTCGGTGGTTCGAGCCTCGTGAACTACGTCGTCCAGATGTCGTCCGACTCGGGCGCTACGTGGGCGACGATCGCTTCGCCCACCGGCACTTCCTTCATCGCCACGGCGCTGACGAACGGTGCCAAGTACGTGTTCCGCGTCCACGCAGTGACTGCGGCCGGTGCCGGTGTTGCATCGTCGCCGGTCATCGCCATTCCGTTCACGGCACCGTCCGCACCGACTGCTCTTGCGGCAGTCGCAGGCGATGGTCAGATCGTCGTCTCGTGGTCGGCTCCGGCCGACAATGGTGCAGCGATCACCGAGTACCGCGTCTCGTACAACGTCAACGGTGGCGCGTACTCAAGCGACATCGTCGTCACCGGAACGACTGCGGTCGTCACCGGTCTCTCGAACGGAGCAAGCATCGGCGTGCGAGTGACCGCAGTGAACGCAGCGGGTGCTGGTGTCGCTTCGGCAACCGGTCCGGTCGTGCCGCGCGGCCTCGCTACGGCACCGCAATCGCTCACGGCCACTGGTGGCAACACCACTGTGTCGCTTTCGTGGGCCGTGCCGTCATTCGACGGTGGCTCTGCGGTTGTGGAGTACCGAATCGAGCGCTTCGCATCGGGAACCTGGACCGAGATCGGACGCACCGCCACCACCGCGTACACCGTGGTGTCGCTGACCAACGGCACGGCATACCAGTTCCGCGTCTCGGCAGTGACCTCGGCCGGTGTCGGTGCCGCCACCGAACCCGTTGTTGCGACTGCAGCAACGACACCGGCGGCGCCCACGGCCCTCGACGCGACATCCGGTGACAGGTTCGTGACGCTCACATGGCTCGCTCCGACGAGCAACGGCGGCTTGGCCGTCACCGAGTACGTGATCGAACAGTCGACTGGGGGAGCGTGGAGCGAATCGTTGCGGACCACCGCGCTCTCAGCGACTGTCGGCGGTCTCACGAACGGTGTTTCGTACTCGTTCCGTGTGTCGGCGATCAACGGTGCCGGTGCGGGTGCGCCGGTGACGTCGGCAACGACGTACCAGCCGGGCGCCAAGGCATCGGCCCCCACCGGCCTCGCCGCAACTCCGTCGGCCACGCAGGTCGCCCTCTCCTGGACGGCTCCGTCGGACACTGGCGGAGCCGTCCTTTCCGGTTACGTGGTCGAGCAGTCGACCGACGGCGGTCTCAACTGGACCACGGCGGCGACCGTTTCGTTGACGTCGGCGACGATCACTGGCCTCTCCAACGGT
>JBILKS010000188.1:0-3673 GCA_044376595.1 Ilumatobacteraceae bacterium
GATCTGTGGATCAACTTTCCCTGGAGCGACAAAGAGCCTGTGGTCAAGAAGAAGGGCGCGGCCAGAGACGCTTGAGGCTTCTCTTGCTGACCAACTATCGACGCCTTCTGCGTCTTGGCTCGCCAACTAGAAACGCCTGCGGCGTGCAAGATCCTTGAGTACAACTTGGGCGGCGTTGCGCCCGCTAGCTCCCCACACACCTGCCCCCGGGAATGTGGCGGCTCCGGTGATGTAGAGGTTCTTCACAGCCGTGCGGTATCGCACGAGCTCGGGGTCGCGTGGCGCGAAGGCGGCAAGAGGGCCTCCGGCGAAACTGGTGGCGTGGCCGGCGGGTAGGAAGAAGTCCGATTCGTAGGTCTTCGGCGTGACCGCGCGCCATTCCACGAGACGTGGCGTCAGTGGCTCGGTGAGGAGCGTGTCGAATTCCGACAACCAGCGGCGGGGTTCATCGTCGGTGTCCCACCCGCCCGCGAAACCGTAGGGCGTGAACAGCGCTTCGAGGCTGAAAACATGTTGGCCGGCCGTGGTGAGAGTGCTGTCGCCGTACGACGGAACATTGACCAAGAAGCCCGGCTGACGAAGAATTTCACCCTGCTCCATGATGCTGAATCCGTGATTGATTTTCTCGGCTGAGGGTGCGATGACGAAGGTGGCCGGCGAAGCATCAAGGTCGAGATCGCGTTGGGGGTGACTCTGCAGAGCCTTGAAGTTGACGCCACCTCGGATGACTGCGTCGATCTTGGATTCGTACCCCTTGGCGTGCGGCGTGGCTTGCCAGCGGCGCACCAAATTGCGTGCGCTCTGTGGCGGGTTGCGCAACCATCGGAGAAAGGTGTCGTGTGGGTTGCAGGCTGACACAACCACTCCGGCATCGATCACGTCGCCATCGCTGAGTTCGACCGAGCGCGACGTTTCGCCGTGACAGACGATCGCCGTGACGCGCGTCGAGAGTCGTGTCACCCCGCCCGCAGCCGTATAAGCCGCATGTATGGCGTCGGTGAGGGCGCCTGACCCGCCTACCGGGCGGCCCACCTTTCCGGCGTGACGCATTGCCAGCGGTAAGGCTCCGAGTCCGGTGCCCTTGGCGGTTGGGGAGACCCCCCACACCATCGGCCCCTCCATCAGTGCGGGACCAATGATCTCTGGTGAAGTGAAGTACTCCTGGAGCACCTGCAGGGCCGACATGCGACTCCAGCGGAGAAGTCGTTGTGCGCCGATGCCCTTCTGCTTGGCCACAGTGGACAACAGACCCGGGATGCTGGGTGGACGGTTGGCCGCAGAGAGGATCAACGACACCACGGGCATGGCGTCGGCGACATAGCGCTCGTAGTTCTTCGCCTCGTGGGGGAGGATGTGGGCCAGTGCCGCCACTGTTCGTTCGACTTCGTGAAACGAAGGCCACCAGTTGTTCGACTCCCACGAGCCGTTCACCTGAGCCGGATCGAGATCGATGTACCGCAGACCGTGGACAGCGAGGTCGAGTTCGTCACTGATGGGCGTGGTGCGGAAGGCAAAGTGGTCGCAGTTGCAGACATTGACCGTGGCGTTGCCCAGTTGCTCGCTGGCTGCCGTGCCGCCAACGTGGGCGCGGGCTTCGACGAGCAGCGTGGAGAGACCCGCGCGGGCCAGATAGGCGGCTGTGGTGAGGCCGTTGTGGCCGGCACCGATGACTACTGCGTCGAAGGAGTTGCTCATGTGTAAGTTTGCAGTATGTCGCAGTCACGCTTGATCGGCGAATTGCGTGCGCCGGAGATCGCCAGCTGTCTCGACGAGACAGCCATCATCGTCCAGCCACTTGGCGCAATCGAACAGCACGGGCCTCATCTTCCCCTCAACACGGATCTCGTGGTGGCCGAGGCCGTGGCCACGGCGGCGGTGGCGCGTGTGGGCGAAGAACTCAACGTATGGCTGCTTCCGGCGCTGGCCGTCACCAAGTCGAACGAGCACGCATGGTCGCCCGGCACCATGTGGCTGTCGGCCACCACGCTCTTGGCCGTCCTCGACGACATCGCTCGATGCGTTGCCACCACTCAAGCGCGCCGGTTGGTGTTCTTGAACGGCCACGGAGGAAACAGTTCCCTGGTATCGGTTGCCAACCGTGAGATCCGTCTGAAGCACGGCCTCCAGACATTTCTCGCCCATCCCGGAGTTCCTGCGGACCAGGGTGGACTCTCACCCGAGCACGAACTGGGCATGGGCGTGCATGGCGGTACTGACGAGACCTCGATCATGTTGCACCTTCGCCCGGACTTGGTCGACATGTCCCAGGCCCAGCGTCGGATACCCACGAAGTTGGCCGACAACACCCACGTCAAGTTCGGCGGCACCGTGTCGTTCGGTTGGATGTCGAACGACTTCAACGACGACGGCTTCATTGGCGACCCCACGGTGGCAACACCCGAGTTGGGGGAAAGACTCTTCGAGGCAGCCGTGTCGGCATTCTGTGACGCCTTGCGCGAAGTCTCGACGTTCTCGTTCGGTCGTTGAAGACGGGGCTGAACTCGGGGACGGTCAACGGGTGTCGGACACCACGCGGCCGCGATAAATGGTGACCCGAGGCTGGGATCCGAAGGCCATCAACTCGCGAGGTGTCGCGGCGGGTGAGAGAACGAAATCGGCGGGTGAGCCAACGTTGACGCCATGACTGCTTCCATGCGCCGAACCGGTCAGTACGGCGTGTGCATCGGCAGAGACGGCGCGCAACGCCTCGGCAACCGAGAAGTGGCCGGCGGTCACCATCAACGAGGCAGTTTCCATGGGGTCGACCCTGCTCATGGGGTTGAACGGATCTTGGATGTTGTCGGCACCGGCCACCACGCGCACACCCTCCTTGCGAAGGGTGTGCAATGCCGTGAGGCCCCGCGGAATCGCCGCAGTGTGGTCTCGACCCTGCAGGTAGAGGTTGGTTTGTGGCAGGGCAACGACGGAGATATCGGCGCGTGACACCAACTTCGCGACGCGACGCTGCGTGTCGGCGTCCTGCATGCCCAAGCTGACGCAGTGCGAGGCGGTGACTGGCTGGTCGATTGGCGAGGACAGGTATTGATCGGCAAGGTCCGCCAGAGAGAGCATGTCGGTTGCCAAGGTTTCGTCGACATGTAGATCAAGGCCGCAGTCCAGGTCCCTTGCCAGGTTCAAGAAGACGGTGTTGGCGCCATGCGGGTCGACATCAAGATGCGGGCATCCTCCGATGAGGTCGGCGCCGTCGAGTCGGGCCTGTTCGGCGAGTCGCCGGTTCGCGGCACCTTCTGCACCGGTGATCGGCCACTCGACCAGTGCACACACTTGAATGTCACAGAGGTGAGACAGATCCTGCGCAACGTGACGCAGGGCTCGAACATGCAGGGTCGATCCGTTGGTGGTGTCGACATGACTGCGGATGCGAGTAGCTCCGTTGGCCACGTAGATCTGTGCGGCCCGTGTCGCTCTGAGCACGATGTCATCGAAGGTCAGGGTCTGGGCTTGTTCTGCGACGGCCGCGATTGCACCCATCAGATCACCCGTCGGATTGTCAATGCGTTCCGACAGAAAAGCCTTGTCGAGATGGGCATGCGGTTCGGCGAACGACGACAGCAACAAGAATCTCTGTGCGTCAAACGATTCGACGTCGGTATCAGATGTCGCGATGCCGGACATTCTGGATTCAGAAGTTCTGGATTCAGGAGTTCTGAAT
>JBILKS010000018.1:0-9392 GCA_044376595.1 Ilumatobacteraceae bacterium
ACGTTGCGGGCGGCCTCGATGAGGTCGCGATCGGTCACCAAAGAAGCCAAGATCAAATCGCTGCTTCCCCGCTGGGCCTTGTCCTTCATCGTGCCTTCGCCGCGAAGTGCCAAGTCGATCTCGGCAAGAACGAAACCATCCGTGGTGGAGACGATCGCCTCGACTCGCGGGCCGGGCTCCGAGGTGAGTGCCCCTTCTTCGGGCTGCGTGACCAACCAGCAGGTGGAGGCTTTCTTGCCGCGGCCTACGCGACCCCGCAACTGATGCAACTGGGCGATGCCGAACCGATCGGCATCGAGAATGACCATCTGCGTGGCGTTCGGAACATCGACTCCCACTTCGATCACGGTGGTGGCAACGAGCGCATCGATCTCACCTCGTCGAAACGCGTCCATCACCGCTTCTTTTTCGTCGGATTTCATCCGTCCGTGCATGAGACCGACGCGATGGTCACGCAACTCCCCCGTTGACAGCGAGACCAATGTGTCTTCGGCCGCCGCGGCTTCGATCTTTTCGCTCTCGTCGATCAGCGGACACACCACGTACACCTGGTCTCCCGCCGTTATGCGCTCACGGATCTTCAACCACATCTTCACCTCGGCCGCCGAGCCCACCACCGACTTCGTGACGATGGGTGTGCGCCCCGGCGGCAGTTCGTCAAGAACACTCACGTCGAGGTCGCCGTACACGGTCATCGCCGCCGTGCGTGGAATGGGTGTTGCTGTCATCACCAACACGTCGGGCACGATGGGGTTGCCGGCGTCGTCCCGGTGCGCCTTGTCGCGCAGTGCCGCACGTTGATTCACGCCGAAACGGTGCTGCTCGTCGATCACCACCGCACCGAGTTGGTGGAACTTCACAGCCTCTTGGATGAGTGCGTGCGTACCAATGACGATGTCGACCGACCCCTCTGCAATCCCCTCGAGCACAGCCTTGCGTTGTTCGCCCGTGACCCGATTGGTCAACAACTCCACCCGCACGGGCCTCTTGCCGAAAAGGCTGTCTGCGTCCTCGATCTGGAGATCGTCGAGCAAACGGCGCACGCCGACCGCATGCTGCTCGGCCAGCACTTCTGTCGGAGCCATCAGTGCACCCTGATGTCCGCCGTCGACTGCTGCCACCAACATGGCGACCGCAACTACCGTTTTGCCGCTGCCGACATCACCCTGCAACAGGCGGTGCATCGGATGTGCGGCACCGAGATCACTGGCAATCTCGGCGATCACTCGTTTCTGGGCACCGGTGAGCGGAAAAGGCAACTTCGACGCGAAACGCTGCGACAAGGGTCCGTCGGTGACGTGACGAATGCCGCGTGACTCCAACTCGAGGCGCTTCTTGCGTGCCACCAACAGCAACTGCACACGGAGCAACTCGTCGAAGGCGAGACGTCGGCGAGCCGACTCCTTCGCCTCCATCGTCTCGGGCATGTGGATGTTGTGCAGAGCCTCTTCTCTCGTGACCAGACCGAGATCGACCACCACGTCGGGCGGCAACGGCTCGGAGATGCCACGCGCCTTGCACCGCCCCAGGCTGTTCTTCACCCAGGAGGCGAGTTCCCACGTCTTCACACCGCGCTCGCCGGACTGCGGATAGATGGGCACGATTCGACCGGTGCGGTCACCGATCATGTCGACCAAGGGGTTGGCCATCTGCAATGCACCGCGGTAGTCGGTTGGCTTTCCGAACACCGACACGGTGAGGCCCTCGCGCAACTGCTTCTCCCGCCATGGCTGGTTGAAGAATGTGAGGTTGAGTTTCCCCGTGTCGTCGCCCACCAGGGCGGTCACCATGCTCATGCGGTTGCGCGTGACCCGCTTCTGGACGCGCAACACCTCGACAACCACCAGGGATTCCACGCCCTCCACCAGGTCGCGCACACGGCACTCGTTGGTGCGGTCGACCCAACGGCGTGGATAATGCATCAACAGATCGAGCACCGACTTCACGTCGAGATCCGCCAGATCCTTCTTTCTCTTCTCCCCGACTCCCGCGATCTTGTCGACGGTGATGCCGTCCAACTCGGCCAACGTGAGGGGCCCTTTTTCACTGGGAGCCATGCCCGTCTCACCGGGGGCCGTGACAGGTGTTGTTGGGGTGTCGTTCACCGAAGCTATTCGACGCCGAACAGGTAGGGGTACAGGGGCTGACCGCCGTGGTGCACCTCGACATCGACTCCGGGGTGATGCTCGTTCATCCATGCACGAAGTTCTTCGGTCATGGCGTGGGTTGCATCGGCACCCGCGAGAACCGTGAGGATCTCTCTGTCATCGGTGATGATCTGATCGAGCAGTTGAGTGGCTGCGGCACGCCACGTTCCGCCGATTGCCACGATGCCGTCACCCCGCACGATGCCGATCCAGTCGCCATTCGTGATCTTGCCCGCATCGCTTTCGGTATCGCGAACGGCCTGGGTGATTTCACCGGTGGCCATGCTGGTTGCCGCCGCCGTCATCTCGCGCGCATTGTGCTCAGCCGACACCTCGGGGTCGTACACGAACAGCGACGCCAATGCTTCGGGCATCGAACACGTGGGGACGACCCGCACGTCTTTCTTGGTCAGCTCTCCCACCTGGTTGGCCACCGAGATGATGTTCTTGTTGTTCGGCAGGATCACCACCTGTTGGGCATTCATGCGCTCGACGGCATCGAGCAGTTCCGCCGTCGATGGATTCAGCGACTGACCGCCGGACACCACGCCGTGCACGCCGAGTTGACCGAAAAGCTCGGCGATGCCATCGCCGCTGGCAACTGCCACGACCGCGCACGTCACCGGGGGAAGCGACGAAGTTCCGCTTGCTCCGATACCGGTGCGGACTGGGTGGCTGACGTCGGCGCTGTCGACGCCGAGTTCTGCCTCTCGCTTTGCGTGCTCGTCGGCAACTTCCTCGAAAAGATCTGTGACACGGATGCTCTTCGGTGTGCCCCCCAAAAGGAGCGGAGCTTCGATGGCGGCACCGATGTCGTTGGTGTGGATGTGGCAGTTGTACAGACCGTCGCCGCCCACGACCACGATCGAGTCGCCGATCTCACCCCACGCCGTCATGAACTCTTTGTGGCGCGCGTCGGCAAGATCGAGGAGAAACATCACCTCGTATCGCAACTCACTGACGTCGACACCATCACCGCCCGACCGCAGCGCCACGGCATCGAGGGCGTCGAGATCGGGCCCCGCAGCCGTGGATGGTTCGGGGATCGCCTCGCCATCGACCACGAACAGGGCGGAGTCGAGAAGAAGAAGGAATCCGGCACCTCCGGCATCGACGACGCCGGCCTGCTTGAGAACGGGAAGGAGATCAGGGGTGCGGTCAAGGGATCGACGTCCTGCGTCGCGCGCCTTGCGCAACATCTGCACCAGAGAATCACCCTCTGCAGCGCTCGTGACCGCTGCTTCGGATGCTTCTCGTACGACGGTGAGAATGGTTCCTTCGATGGGCTTCAACACGGCCTCGTAGGCAGCGGCAGATGCAGCCTTCAGGCCTTCGGCCACTTTGGTGGCACCCACGTCGATGTTCTCCCGGGCGGCAGTGGCAAACGTGGCCGAGAGCCCCCGCAGGATCTGGGACAGGATCACACCGCTGTTCCCTCGGGCGCCCATGAGTGAGCCATGGCTGATGGCCTGACAAGTGGACTCCAGGGTGTCTTCGGCCTTGTCGAGCTCGGCAACAACGGCATCGAGCGTGCGCGCCATGTTGGTTCCCGTGTCCCCGTCGGGCACGGGATAAACGTTCAGACGATTGATTCCGGGGGCATGGACGCGCATGGTGTCACGGAACGTGACGACGGTCTGCCTGAGATGGTCGGCGTCGAGCCGATCGAGCGGTGGCACAAGGCTCAGAGTAATGAGTTCGCGCGCACTCAGCCTGATTTCGCCGCGACGTTCCCGCTGGTTGGGGTCTTTCCCGGGTCGCTGGTAGAGTCGACCCCTATGTCAGCACGGTGTCAGATCTGCGGTAAGGGCCCTTCGTGGGGCATGTCGGTGTCACACTCCCATGTGCGCACCAAGCGCCGCTGGAACCCCAACATTCAGCGCATCCGCGCGATTGTGGGCGGTGCACCCAAGCGTCTGTACGTGTGCACCGGATGCATCAAGTCCGGCAAGGTCACCAAGGCCGGCCGCTAGGCCACTCCGAGTACGACACGCACATGCAAGGCATCGTCAAGGCGTTTGACCCGGGATCGGGCGACGGCGTCGTCGTACGTGACACAGATCTCAGCGAGTACAACCTGGCACCCAACGCACTCGAGGGGTCGATTTTCCGAATGTTGCGTCAGGGGCAACGGGTCGTCTTCCAGCTCGACAGCGAAGGTCGCGCCACCGCCCTCAGCTTGGGCTCAGAATCTGACATGAGCACGCCAGGGTTCTAACCTTGTGACCCACGAGCACAGATGTGCTCTTTTGAAAATCCCCCACATCAAGAGTCAACGAGGAGGCCTGCGTGAGCGCCACCACCAACAACGCAAAGTTGCAGCAATGGGTCAAGGACTGGGCTGCCATCTTGCAGCCCAAAGACATTTATTGGTGTGACGGCAGCGCAGAAGAGTACGACCGTCTCTGTGGTGAACTCGTAGCAGCCGGTACGTTCACGAAGCTCGACGAAGCCAAGCGGCCAAACAGCTACTGGGCACATTCCGATCCGGGCGACGTTGCCCGCGTCGAAGACCGTACGTTCATCTGCTCGACCAATGCATCTGATGCGGGCCCCAACAACAACTGGCGCGAGCCCGCCGAGATGCGCACCGAGTTGACCACTCTGTATCAAGGGGCAATGAAGGGACGCACCATGTACGTGGTGCCCTTCTCGATGGGTCCGCTCGGTTCACCCATCGCCCACATCGGCGTGCAGCTCACCGACTCCGCTTACGTTGCGGTCAGCATGCGCATCATGACTCGCATGGGCCAGGGAGCCCTCGACGTCCTGGGCGACAAGCAGTGGGTTCCCTGTGTGCACTCGGTTGGCGCACCGCTCGCCCCGGGACAGGCAGACTCAGCGTGGCCCTGCAACCCCGACAACAAGTACATCGTCCACTTCCCGGAGACCCGCGAAATCTGGAGCTACGGCTCGGGCTACGGCGGCAATGCGCTCTTGGGAAAGAAGTGCTTCGCCCTGCGTATCGCATCGGTCATGGCCCGCGACGACGGCTGGCTGGCCGAGCACATGCTCATTCTCAAGCTCACCAACCCGAAGGGTGTGTCGAAGTACATCGCCGCGGCTTTCCCGTCGGCGTGCGGCAAGACCAACCTCGCCATGCTCGTTCCCACGATTCCGGGCTGGAAGGCCGAGACCATCGGTGACGACATCTGCTGGATGAAGTTCGGCGACGACGGACGCCTCTACGCCATCAACCCCGAGGCCGGCTTCTTTGGTGTCGCCCCAGGCACCGGATACGACACCAACGCCAACGCCATGGAAACACTGTGGGGCAACTCGTTGTTCACCAACACCGCCCTCACTCCCGACGGTGACGTCTGGTGGGAAGGCATGAGCGACGATGCACCCGCGCGTGCCACCGATTGGCGCGGAAATGCCTGGACTCCCGAGACCGAAACTCCCGCAGCGCACCCGAACGCACGCTTCACCGCACCTGCTGCGCAGTGCCCGTCGATTGCCCCCGAATGGGAAGACCCGAAGGGCGTGCCGATCTCGGCGATTCTCTTCGGCGGCCGTCGTCGCACCACTGTGCCGCTCGTTACCCAGGCCTTCGACTGGGCGCACGGCGTGTTCCTCGGTTCCATCATGGCCTCGGAGACCACCGCGGCACAGGCCGGCGCTGTCGGCAATCTGCGCTTCGATCCCATGGCGATGCTCCCCTTCTGCGGCTACAACATGGCCGACTACTTCAGCCACTGGTTGAAGATCGGATCAAAGGGCAACAGCGACAACCTGCCCCAGATCTTCTTTGTCAACTGGTTCCGCCGCGACGAAGACGGCCGCTTCCTGTGGCCGGGATACGGCGAAAACAGCCGCGTGCTGAAGTGGGTCTTCGAGCGCGTCGATGGAACTGCGACGGCAGTGGAAACCCCCATCGGACATCTGCCCACACCCGGTGATCTCGACACCAGCGGTCTCGACATCGAAGCCGGCGACCTCGAGACCATCTTGTCGGTCGACGTCAAGGGTTGGCGCGAGGCCATCCCGCAGATTCGCGAACACTATGGATCCTTCGGCGACAAGTTGCCGAATCAGCTGAGCGCCGCCTTGGACTCACTCGACAAGTCACTCAGCAACGCGTAGTTCACGCTCCAACGAACGAAAAAGAGCCACGGCGCCATGCCGTGGCTCTTTTCAATTTTCCGAACGCTGTCCGTCAGCCGACAAGCATCGCGCGGATACCCAGACCCATGAGGAACAGGCTTCCGCCGCCATAGAGCAGATAGATCTTGCCCTTCAACTGGTTGCGATACGAATAGATGATTGCCACGGCCATGATGGCCACGAATCCATAGAAAGCATGGAACTGCGGAAACTCGAGCTTGTAGCGATTCACCAGAATCACACCCAACGCCACCTGTACGAAAACCGAGAACTCGGCGATGCCGATGAACCACCACAGTGCTCGCGTACGCAGGAACTCGATCTTGTGTGCCGCCAGCGACCACACTCCGGCCAGCGCGTTGCCGAGAATCATGAACCATGCCCAGTTCTCGTGGAGGTCGGACATCATCACTGCGATCACCTTGCGAATCTACCCAATCGACTCACCGAATCAGGGTGTCGGCCTCGCGACCGATCGCTTCCAACGTGAAGGTACCGTCGGCATTCGTTGTCACGGTGGTCACCGAGCAGTTGTCCAGACTGGCCACCACCAAGCGATCGTCGCCAGTGGCCACTCCGATGACCACATTGATGGCGATGAAGTGACTGAAAACCACCGCATCACCCGGAATCTCCATCAACGCCTCGCACACCATGCGGGGATAGTCGGCGTAACGCTGACCGTCGGATGCCGCGAGTTCCGCCCAGGTACCCGACATGGCCGCACGCAACCAGTCGATGCGATTGTCGAGGGCATAACCCTCGGGCGACGGGATCTCGGTCACTCGCGGCTCCACGATCGCCGTGGTGTCCCACAAGGCCGCCAATGGTTCCGACGTCTGCCGACAGCGCAACAGCGGACTTGAATACACCTGCAACGGACCTGCCCCTTCGAGCGCTGCAGCCACGTCTACTGCCTGCCCGCGGCCGTGTTCATCGAGACCCGGGTCCGGATCCGTGTTCCACCCTGCGGCTGCGCGACCGTGTCGCACCAGGTGAAGTCGCGCCATCAGAACACAACCCTCATGAAAAGAGCCATCCATCGCGCAGCGGTTCGGAGTCTCCGGACTTGCGGAACCATTCGGCACCGAAGGCCGCGGCGAATGTCTCGGGCGACATGCGGGTGAAGAAACTGGTGTCCCCCATCTGGCTGGCGTGCTTCATGATGGCTTCGCGCTTCAGCGCAACGAAACTCGACACGTCCACGCGGTGAGTGAGTTCGCTTTCCGGCAAACCCACGGGGTTGCCATCGTCGGCAGGGCCGTCGACGTCCCAGGCGTCTTCCTCCGACACCAACCCCGATTCCTTTGCGATTGCCTGCAGTTGACGCATTGCATCGCGATTCACGGTGGCTTCGAAGATCTCGGTGACTCCCGCCATGGCTGCCGCGCGATAACCCACCTTGTGGACCATGATGTGGTCGGGATGGCCGTAGTTGCCATGCCAGTCGTACGTGGTGAGCACCGTGGCTCCGTACTTCTCGATGATGTCGGCCAACTTGCGACCTGCTTCGTCGACAGTTGCATTCACGAATGCCTCGGGATGGGCGTTCTGGTCCCAGCCGGTCATTCCACTGTCGCTGTAACCCAGCCACTCGAGGTGCTGGATGCCAAGCACGCGACACGACTCCTCGGTTTCCTTGCGGCGTCGATCAGCAAGAGTCTCTCCCGGGGCCAGATTCCCCGGATCGTCACCGTGCTCTCCTCCGGTGGCCACGACGAGAACCACCGTGTGACCCTCGCGCACTGCGCGAGCCAGAGTTCCCCCCGTCGCTATTGCCTCGTCGTCGGGATGGGCATGAAAACAGACCAGTGTCGTCAACTTACGCCTGCTTCACTGCGCCACTCGACAGAAGCTCCTCGATCTTTGCAGCGGTGAATCCGCAGCGTTCGAGTACTTCACGCGAGTTCTGTCCGGCGTGCGCAGGAGCAGAGGTGAGTTCGCCCTGTGTCCGCGAAAAACGAGGCGCAGGTGCCGGCTGCACCACGCCTGCATGCTCGACGAACGTCTTGCGCTCGACGTTGTGCGGGTGTTGGGCGGCTTGGCTCATGGTGAGCACGGGAGCGAAACAGACATCGGTGGCTTCCATGATGGCGCACCACTCGGCTTGGGTCTTGGTGAGAAACACATCGGCGAGACGCGACTTCAGGTGTGTCCACTGCGACCGATCCATCTGCTTGGCGAACTCGGGGTCGCCCTCGAGGCCAGTGAGGCGCATGAGTTCGGCATAGAACTGTGGCTCGATCGAGCCGAGAGACACGTACCTCCCGTCCATGCACTCGTACACGTCGTAGAAGTGTGCACCGGTGTCGAGAAGATTGGTTCCTGGCGCGTTCTCGTCGAAGAGACCAACGTTCTTCATCGCCCAGAACATGGTCATGAGGATGGCCGTGCCGTCGACCATCGCGGTGTCGACCACCTGACCCTTGCCGCTCTTTTGTGCCTCGAGCAATGCTGCAACGACACCGAGTGCGAGGAACATGCCACCCCCACCGAAGTCGCCGACCATGTTGAGCGGCGGCGTCGGACGTTCACCCGCGCGCCCGAAATGAGCGAGCGCTCCGGCAAGTGCGATGTAGTTGATGTCGTGTCCGGCGGCCTGGCCGTACATGCCGTCTTGGCCCCAACCAGTCATGCGTCCAAAGACGAGTTTGGGGTTGCGCGCCAGGCACACCTCGGGGCCAACACCGAGACGCTCCATCACGCCGGGCCTGAATCCCTCGATCAATGCATCGGATGATTCCACCAACGCAAGCAGTGCTTCGACGCCGGCCGGCTGCTTCAAGTCAATGGCAATGTTGCGACGACCGCGCAGAAGGATGTCGTAGTGCGGGGTGTCGGGCACCGGTCCTCGCACTGCTTGCGCACGGTCGACACGAATGACTTCGGCACCCAGATCCGACAGCAGCATTGCCGCGAAGGGCCCGGGTCCGATTCCGGCGATTTCGATGATCCGATAACCCTGCAATGGACCAGCCATGTGCACTCCTTTTTCTGCGAAACGTAACTAGTGGGCGGCCAAGAACGATGTGACGGCTTCGACGATGGTCGGCCACAGGGGTTCGGGGAGATCGTGACCCATGTCGTCGACCATCATGAGGCGCGCGTTCGGAATCAACTCAGCGGTGCGCTGGCCTC
>JBILKS010000189.1:0-3622 GCA_044376595.1 Ilumatobacteraceae bacterium
GTGATCTTGCGTGGAGAAGATGTTGCAGCTTGCCCAGCGAACCTCGGCACCCAGTTCCACCAGTGTCTCGATGAGCACTGCGGTCTGGATGGTCATGTGCAGCGAACCGGAAATGCGACAGCCGGCAAGTGGCTTGGACGGACCGTACTCCTTGCGCAACGCCCGCAGGCCGGGCATTTCATGTTCGGCGAGATGGATCTCCTTGCGGCCGAACGGAGCAAGGGAGAGATCGGCAACGCGGTAGTCCTTGCGCGCAGCCATTGAAGTGACAGACATGGTGGGGCCTTTCGATTGGCAGTGAAGTTCCCGGGCTGGGGCCTGCTGGCTCCGGTCTGTCAGCCCGTACGCAGAAGAATCTAGCGGGCGGCGAAAGTGGGCGGGATCTTTTCCGCCTCAACACGGGCCATGATCCGCTCGTGTTCGACCGAGTCACAGGCGCGAGCTTCGTCGATCAGCATCACTGGAATGCCGTCGCGCACGTCGTATGCCCGCTGCAAGCGGGGGTTGTACAACAGTTCTTCGTCGGCGAGATAGTAGAGCGGCCCCTTGTCCTGTGGGCAGGCCAAGATGTCGAGCAACTTGGGATCGAGGGTCATGGGCCCTGACGAAGCGGGAGACGAAGACGACGACATGAGTGCGACGCTAGCCCGCCGTGATGATGGCCAGCACCTCGGCCACGTGATTGTCGCACTCTTCGCGAGACGGCGCCTCGAGATTGAGACGCAACAGCGGCTCGGTGTTGGATGGGCGGACGTTGAACCACCATGTTCCGCAGTCCACGGTGAGTCCGTCGAGGCGGTCCTGGGCGTGACCGGAGAACCTGCGGGAAATCTCGTCGATCACGGCAAGAGGGCTGTCGACCTGCGTGTTGATCTCGCCACTGGCTTCGTAACGTTCGAAGGGCTTGCGCACCTCGGACAACTTCTTTCCCGTACGGCTCAACTCGTTGATCACGAACATTGCTGCGATGAGGCCGCTGTCTGCACGGAAATTGTCGAGGAAGTAGTAGTGCGCGGAATGTTCACCACCGAAAACGGCGCCGGTTTCGGCCATCATCTGCTTGATGTAGCTGTGACCCACCTTCGACCTGATGGGCTCTCCCCCGTTTTCGCGGATCACTTCGGAGACCGTGCGCGAACAGATGAGGTTGTGGATGATCTTTGCACCGGGGTTGGTGCGCAACACCGCGGCGGCCAACAACGCAGTTGTGGTGCTGCCCGACAAACCCTTGCCGAGTTCGTCGACGACGAAGACACGGTCGGCGTCTCCGTCGAAGGCGAGGCCGAGATCGAAACCGCCGGCGACCACGCGTGCCTGCAGGTCCTTCTGGTTGGCCGGTTGGATGGGATCGGCCGGATGATTCGGGAATGTGCCGTCGAGTTCTCCGTACATCACCTCGAGATCCAACTGCGCGAGACGCTCGAACACTGCCGGCACCACGAGACCGCCCATGCCATTCGCCGTGTCGGCCACGACACGCAACGGTCGCAACTGAGCGAGGTCGACGAAGCCCACCACATGATCGGCGAAGGCATCGAGCACGTTCTGTTGCGTGATCTTGCCCCGTGCGGCAACCGATGCCGTGGTCGATGACAACTCCTTGGCGGCTCGTGCCTGGATGTCGGCCAAACCGGTGTCGACGCCGACCGGGCGTGCTCCGGACAGACAGAACTTGATGCCGTTGTACTGGGCAGGATTGTGCGATGCGGTGAACATCGCGCCGGGCGAATCGAGCGCGCCCGCCGCGTAATACAACATGTCGGTGCTGGCAAGACCCAGGTCCACCACGTTCACTCCGCGCGACATGACTCCCTCAGCGAACGCTGCGGCAAGATCCACTCCGGAAGGCCGCATGTCGCGGGCCACCAACACTCGAGATGCTCCCGCGAATTCGGCGAAGGCCACACCCACGGCCCGGGCGATGTCGGAGTTGAACTGCTCGGGAACGGTGCCGCGTACGTCGTACGCCTTGAAAATCGCAGAGAGCTGAAGATCGATGTCAGATGCAGTCATGAGTGAACTTCACGCTAGTGGCGTGTCGGCGACTGGGTAGCGATATGGCCCCTTGCGCCACCAGTACACAACTACCACGATGCCGATCAACGTGAGCAAGTACGCAATCTTGTCGATACCCGACGAGCCGTATGTCAAAGTGATGTCGTTTTCGGTGGGGATCACCACCATCATGTTCGGCGCGGCGCGATACGGACCCTCGGCCCCGTCCACTTTCCAGTTCGGGAAGAAACTGACACGAACGAGAATCGGAACTCCCACTTTGTCGACGCTGAACGACACCGAGTTCTGCGTATGACGTACCTTCGTCACGTTCACCTTCGGAAGATCAACGACCTTGATCTCGTTCACGGGGACCACGATGTCCACGTTCCGACTGGGATCACCAGGCTCACCGACGCGCCGTTCAAGGTCGACCTCAACGTCAATCCGTTGCCACTCGTCCGGACCCGCATCGACCGGCGTAGCGACCCACTCGTCGGCCCGCTGCAGCCAACTGGATCCCAACTCGAGCCACCGCTCACGCTGATCACCCGTACGTTCGTTCACCACCACCGGCCGCGTGGTCATGGGAACGACCCAGTCACTGTCAGCCACCTCGTACACCACCCATGGTCCGGACCGCGCAACTTCGGTGAGTTCAGGCTGCTTCGATGCGGAGTCGATGGCCTCTTGGGTGAAGCCCATGTAGTACCGCACACCGAGTTCCTGCAGATAACGCACACCCAACTCTGCATTGTTGTTGTCGTAGCGCAGTTCCCGAACGGGGTTGCTGCTCTGCTTCGACATGGCCGCGGCGGAAATGAAGTGATAGGGCGTCGTTCCGGCCGCCTCGAAGAACAGGCCTTCTTGCGAACCGATGCAGCCATCCGTCCAAAAGGGCAACAACATGAGCGCCATCGTGGTGCCGTACTTGTTGAGGTCGCCGTTGTTCTCCCACAATGCCCGGCCACAACCGTGGTCGGGATTCTCGCCGAGCGTCTTCATGGTCTGGACAATTCCGTGATATTCGCCGTAGGCCGGTTTGCCCTCGTATCCCTCGAAGTTCCACCGCGCCCAGCCGTCGACGAAGGCGTTGTTGTCGGCATTGGCGCGGAACGGACCCCATGCGTATTCCGACGAGCCGTCGGACCCCGTGATCACGGACCCAAGCGGAAGCTCTTGGAAGCGAAAACCGATCACGCACAGCACCGAAATGGCCGAGACCCAGAGAACCGCATTGTTGGCAACGGCGGCCGCAGTCGATTGGCGGGGCTGATCCGCATTCACTCCACGATCGAACAGGGACAGCCGCACGACAGCACGAACCACCGCGTGGATGCCGATGGCCACCAACAAATAGCGGCAAAGAAACAGAAACGGAAGCAGACGCGGATTCCAGAGAAGACCGATCACGGGCAGGCTGTCCCGCGCCACATACACGCCGACGAACAAGATGACAGTCATCACGCCGAGCCACACTCCGACCAACTTGCGACGCGCGAGCGACGACGCAAATCCGATGATGGCGAACACCATGATGAAGATGTCCCAGAAAGCCGTCAACGGGAAGTACATGTCCCAGAACGAGTCACTCGCGCCACTGGGCCGCGGTTCGTACTTCATGTCT
>JBILKS010000190.1:0-3614 GCA_044376595.1 Ilumatobacteraceae bacterium
ATGCGGGTGACTCGACGTCACTCGAGAGGTGCGGTTTCGTTCCCGGTGAGCCGGTGCGTGTGTACGTTGGCAGCGCGGTGGTGCAACAAGTGTTGGCTGATGCAAGCGGTTGTGTGGCTGTCGACATTGTCATCGATGCGTCGAAGAATGGTCGTGTGGCCGTGGCTTTGTTTGCGCCGCAAAGCAAACGCGGAGCAAAAGTCAGCCTCTCGGTACGAGGTTCACTGACGGCAACAGGATCCGACTCCGATGCACCTCTCGGTGTTGCGCTCGTGCTGGTGATGGCGGGTCTCGTGGTGACGGCGACGCGTCGCAAGAAGCGCCGACCTACTTGAGGTAGGCGGGTCGCTTCGATTCGTACGACGTGATGTCGGCTTCGTGCGTCAGCGTGATGCCGATGTCGTCGAGACCGTTCAGGAAGCGGTGTTGAGTGGCCGGGTCCATGGGAAACGATGCAACGATTCCGTGAGACGGTACTTCGACGCGGAGATTCTCCATGTCGACGGTGATCTCTGTCTTGGGGTTCGCCTCGATGGCTTCCCAGATCTTCTTCACCACGGATTCGTCCACCACCACCGGAACCAGGCCGTTCTTGGTGCAGTTGTTGCGGAAGATGTCGGAGAACGACGGAGCGACAACGGCATTGAATCCGTACTGCTGCAGGGCCCACACGGCGTGCTCGCGCGATGAGCCGACACCGAAAGAGGGCCCGGCAACAAGAACGGTGGCGCCTGCGTAACGCTCGTCGTTCATGACGAAGTTGCGGTCATCGCGCCATGTGGAGAACAAACCAGCCTCGAAGCCGGTCCGCTCGACGCGCTTCAGCCACTCGGCAGGAATGATCTGGTCGGTGTCGACATCGGAACGCTTCAGTGGCAACGCGGTGCCGGAGATAACGCGAACTGCTTTCATTCTGGTGCTCCTCTAACTTCGATCTCTTCTTGCTTCGATCTCTTACTTCAGGTCGTCCGGGGTGGCGAAACGGCCGACAACGGCGGTTGCCGCGGCAACGGCGGGTGACACCAAGTGCGTGCGTCCCCCGCGCCCCTGGCGTCCTTCGAAGTTGCGATTCGACGTGGATGCGGCCCGCTCGCCCGGCGCCAACTTGTCGGGGTTCATTGCCAAGCACATCGAACATCCGGGTTCACGCCAGTCGGCTCCGGCCTCGGTGAACACGGTGTGCAGACCCTCGGCCTCGGCCTGTGCCTTCACGCGATGCGAACCGGGAACAACCATCACGCGCTTGGCGGTGACTTTGCGTCCCTTCAACACGGCGGCGGCGGCGCGCAGGTCTTCGATACGCGAGTTGGTGCATGAACCGATGAACACGGTGTCGACGGGGATGTCGCGAATCGCGGTTCCCGCTGCAAGGCCCATGTACTCAAGTGCCCGGGCGACGGTGTCTTTCTGTGTGGCATCGGCGTAGTCGTTGGGAGACGGGAGAGTGCCGTTGATGCCCATCACCTGGCCGGGGTTCGTTCCCCACGTGACTTGCGGCGTCAACTTGGTGGCATCGATCACCACTTCTTTGTCCCACTTGGCGCCTTCGTCGGTGACCAGCGTTTTCCAGTCGGCGACTGCAGCATCCCAGTCGGCACCCTTCGGTGCATTGTCCCGGCCATTCAGATAGTTGAACGTGGTGTCGTCGGGGGCAATCAAGCCGGCACGTGCACCGGCTTCGATGCTCATGTTGCACACTGTCATGCGACCTTCCATCGAGAGCGCACGAATTGCCGAACCCCGATACTCGATCACGTGGCCAATGCCGCCACCCGTGCCGATCTCGCCGATGATCGCAAGCACGATGTCTTTTGCGGTCACACCCGCGGGCGCTTCGCCTTCCACCGACACGCTCATCCACTTCGGTCGCGACTGGGGAAGGGTTTGGGTGGCAAGCACGTGTTCCACCTCGGATGTTCCGATACCGAAGGCCAAGGCACCGAATGCTCCGTGGGTCGCCGTGTGGCTGTCGCCGCACACCACGGTCATGCCGGGAAGTGTGCGGCCCTGTTCGGGTGCGATGACGTGCACGATGCCTTGGTCGGGGTGGCCCATGGGGAACACCTTCACTCCGAAGAGGGCGGCATTTTCGTCGAGAACTTCGAGCTGGCGCTTGGAGATCGGGTCAGCAACGGGGAGGTGAATGTCGGCGGTGGGCACGTTGTGATCGGCGGTGGCGACGGTGAGATCCGGGCGGCGCACCTTGCGGCCAGACAACCGCAGACCCTCGAAGGCCTGCGGGCTGGTCACTTCGTGCACCAGATGAAGATCAATGTAGAGAAGGTCGGATTCACCCTCGGCGCGGTGTACCACGTGGCGCTCCCACACCTTTTCCGGAAGTGTCATTGGCTTGCTCATCGCTGCTCCCGTCTCTGTTCGGTGTATCTCAGTATATGGGATACACTTCTCACTCAATGAACACGCTATCCGGAGTCGGGGTGTTGGACAAGTCCGTCGCCGTTCTCGATGCCCTTGCAACATCTGCCGAGGGCCTCACGCTCGGTGAACTCCAGGATGCGACCGGCCTTCCGCGGGCCACCTGCCATCGCTTGGCTGCTGCACTCGAGACCCACGGAATGGTTCGCCGCAACGCCGAGGGCCGCTACGCGCTCGGCTTCGCGCTCGGGGCGCTCGCCGCAGCAGCGCAGCGACAGTTCCCGCTCGCGGTCCGGGCCCGGCCGGTTCTCGAGCGTCTTGTCACCCAAACGGGGGAGAGCGTGCAGCTCTACGTTCGCGAGGGAAACAACCGACGTTGCGTCGTGTCTCTCCAGTCGCCTCACGGCTTGCGCTGGATCATTGCCGAGGGCGAGGTGTATCCGCTCGGACGTGGATCAGCGGGCCACGTGTTGGCGGGAGAGAAGGTCTCGAAGGGTGGATGGATCGAAAGCGTGGAAGAACGCGAGGCCGGTGTCGCCAGCGTCAGCGCACCGGTCTGGATCGACAACACCCTTGTCGCTGCGGTGAGTATCTCGGGTCCGATCGAACGCCTCACGCGCAGCCCGGGCAAGAAGTTCGGTCTCGCCACAACGAAAGCGGCCGCGGAGATCGTCTCTCCGCGGCCGCTGTGAAGCTTTTTTGACTGTTCGTTGTTACGGGATCAGAACGATGATCACGCGACGGTTCTTCGCCTGATCTGTTTCGGTCTTTCCGGTGCTGGCCGGGTCGAGCGCACCGACTCCACTCACGGCGAACGGTCCCTTGGCTCCGACGGAACGCAGAGCTGTCAGCGTTGATGCTGCGCGAGCACGCGAGATCGCGATGTTCTCCGGGCTGTTGCCGTTGAGCGTGCCGGAGTGACCGACCAACAGAACCGAACCAGCGGCCGAGACTTTCGCCTTGAGTGACTTCACGCGGGCCATGGCCTTGGCGTCGAGTTTCGATGACATGACGTCGAAGTAGATCGGCGCCAGGGTGACGATCTCGTTGCCGACCTTGAGTTCGCTCACTTCGTCTTCGACGACGGTGGTCCGCAGTGTGCGCAGCACTTTGCGGGTCTTGGCGTTCACCACTTCGGCGATGCATTTGCCTTCATCGATGAAGATCAGCTCATCGTCGTTCGGCAGACAGATCGCAGGGGTCTTGGTCTGAACGTCCAAGATCTTGCTCTGCGCGGC
>JBILKS010000191.1:0-3599 GCA_044376595.1 Ilumatobacteraceae bacterium
GGTTGCCTGCTCGAGGTCGTTGGCGGCGCCACTGTTCAGATGGCCGAACACGATCATCTCGGCCACCCGTCCGCCCATGGCTTTGCAGATCACGTCCTCGAAGTATTCCTTCGAGTACGTGTGGCGCTCTTCGGGCAGGCTCCACGTGACGCCCAATGCCATGCCTCGGGGCAGGATGGTGACCTTGTGGAGTGGATCGCTGTGCGGCAACACGCTGGCGAGAACCGCGTGCCCGCCCTCGTGGTAGGCGGTGGCGCGCTTTTCTTCTCCCGAGAGCACCAGGCTCTCGCGACGCGCACCCATCACCACTCGGTCACGGGCATTTTCGAAGTCGATGCGCTCGATTTGCTTCGAGCCACGTCGCACTGCGTAGAGCGCAGCCTCGTTGACAAGGTTGGCGAGGTCGGCACCGCTCATGCCGGGAGTTGCACGCGCCATCGTGTCGAGATCGACATCGGTGCCCATGCGCTTGTCGCGTGAGTGGACCTTGAGAATCGCCAAACGTTCTTCGTACTCGGGAAGTGGCACCACGATCTGACGGTCGAATCGACCGGGGCGCAAGAGAGCAGGATCGAGAATGTCGGGGCGGTTGGTGGCCGCCATGATGACGATGCCTTCGCTGGTTTCGAAGCCGTCCATCTCGGCGAGCATCTGGTTGAGAGTTTGCTCGCGCTCGTCGTGTCCGCCGCCGAGTCCGGCACCGCGCTTGCGGCCGATCGAGTCGATTTCATCGATGAAAATGATTGCGCGGCCCATTTTGCGTGCCTGCTGGAACAAGTCACGTACGCGGCTTGCGCCGACGCCCACGAACATTTCCATGAAGTCCGAACCGGTGACCGACAGGAATCCGACCCCGGCTTCGCCTGCTACGGCGCGGGCGAAAAGTGTCTTGCCTGTTCCGGGTGGCCCCACAAGCAGGATGCCCTTGGGTACTCGTGCGCCGATCTCCTTGAACTGCTCGGGCATCCGCAGGAAGTCGACGACTTCTTTGATCTCCATCTTGACGCCGTCGTAGCCGGCGACGTCTGCAAACGTGGTGGAGGGTTTGTCGGCGTTGTATGTCTTGGCGCGGCTGCGACCGATCGACATGATGTTGCCGGCCTGACCCATGGCGCGGCGCTGCATCCACACGAAGAAGCCCACGATCAGGAGGAAGGGAAGGAAGATGGGGAGCAAGCTGGTGAACCAGTTGGGCTGCGGGGTGTTGTAGTTGTAGTCGACGCCCTTCTGCTTCAGCAGTTGTTCGTCTGCATCGCTGAGCAAGGGGGCTCCGGTGGTGGTGAACTCGCGACCGTTGTTCAGAGTGCCGGAGACTTCGTTGGTGGCATTGTTGATGGAGACCTTGTCGACTTTGCCGTCGTCGACGAGGGCGAGGAATTCGGTGTAGGTCAACTTGTCGGCGCTGGTGGTGGGCCAGAGACGTGGGCCGACGATGAGCAGGATGGCGAAAGCGGCAATCAACCAAATGGCCCACTTGGGCAACTGTTGACGACCGGGCTGACCATCTTTGCCGGGCATGCCGGGTGCTTTGCCCGGTTGTCCTGAGCCCGGTTGTCCCGAACCGCCACGCTTGCTGAACGGCATCTTCGGGCGCGAACCCTTGGGGGAGCGTTGCGGAGTGTTTCCAGAACTCGGCGGCGGAGGGGGCGGCGGCAGGGCGTTCATGGCGCCATGCTAAAGGTGATCGGCTCACCATGTATCCCCCACCTCGGAAAACGCCTTGATTAGCGTTGCGGCATGTCGCGCCACTGCTCTCGAACCGGTTGTACATCGACCGCAACTGTCACTTTGACCTATCAGTACAGTCGTTCCGTGGCATGGTTGGACACCTTGACTCGCGAGCGCGATCCGCATTCGTACGATCTGTGCGACCGTCATGCCGAGCGCCTCACAGTGCCGTCTGGCTGGAGACTCGAAGATCGCCGTATGCCCGTGTACGCAGAGGTTCCCAGTCTGTTCCCGAGCGTGTTCCCCAACCGTCTTGCGGGATAGGTCTCGGCCACAGCGATCCAGTGACTACCGCGGCACCGTGTCGCGGTACTCCGTCTCAATGGTCATTTTCGGGTGGATGGGCGCCTATCTGGTTGCCAACATTCTGAGTGGCGTCATTGCCTCGATAGCCAACACGCAGTCCGGCGAAGAACCGATGTGGGTGCTCGGTTTGTCGGCTTTGGCGCTGTGGACACCCTTCATCGTGCTCTTGGCGCTTCTCTCCACGAGGTTCGGCTCGGCCAGTTTTTCCGTCGACTACGCCGTTCGCTTTCGTCCGTCCGACGCACTCGGCATTCCGATCGGGGTTGCATCGCAGTTGGTATTGGTGAACCTGGTGTACTGGCCCCTGCGGGCGATTTTCCCCGACACGTTTTCCTCCAGCGAGATCGAAGAAAGAGCACGCGATCTGTACGACCGCGCCAACGGAGGTTGGCTCATCGTTCTTGTGCTTGTTGTGGTGGTGGGCGCCCCGTTGGTCGAAGAACTGGTGTACCGGGGTTTCATCCACGGAACATTGCGCAGCAGGCTGAGCGACGGTGTTGCGTTGCTTCTGGCCGCGGTGTGGTTCACAGCCGTGCACCTCACCCCGGTCGAGTATCCCGGGCTCTTCGCATTCGCCGTGGTGCTGGGGCTGTGTTTCCACTTCACCGGTCGTCTGGGACTCCCGATCGTGGCCCACATGGCTTTCAACGCAACGGGTTTGCTTCTGGTTGCGCTGAGCTGATTGCAAGTTGTCTCACGGTCTTCTCGAGCGCCGCATGACACAATGAAGGGATCATGGACGACCCTTCCATCATCGAAACGCAAGTCGAAACGGATTCGGTAGACGATGTCACGCCGGTGAGCGGAGTCTCGTCACCAGAGCCTCCCGCGCGAACATTTCCATCGCTGCAACTTTTCTCCACGATCGTGATCGTGGGCGGTGCGATGCTCTTCCTCTTCGCCACGCTGCATCCATCGTTGATTTTCCGCAACAACACTCCCACGGGTGGCGACATGGGAGCCCATGTGTGGGGCCCGGCTTTTCTGCGGGACAACCTGATCAACAACTTCCGCCTTTCGGGCTGGTCGATGGACTGGTATTCGGGGCTCCCGATGTACCGCTTCTACATGGTGGTACCGGCACTGTTCATTCTGTTGCTCGATGTGATTCTGCCGTACGGCATCGCCTTCAAGATCGTCGCTGTCAGTGGAATCGTCGCGTTGCCGTTGTGTGCCTGGGCTTTCGGTCGCTTGGCGCGATTCAAGTATCCGATGCCCGAGATGTTCGCCATCGCGGCAACCATTTTCTTGTACGACGAGAGTTTCACCATCTACGGCGGCAACATCGCCAGCACCATGGCGGGGGAGTTCTCGTTCTCGGTGTCGTTGGCCTTCGGCGTGTTGGGTCTCGGGTATCTGGCCCGGGGGCTGGAAGACGGCACCAAACGTACGACGGCAGCGGTGTTGATTGCTCTCTCGGCTCTGTCCCACGGAATTGTATTGATTTTCATCTTCGGCGGAGCGGCCGTCATGGTCTTGCTCTACCAGAACAAGAAGCGTCTGTACTTCGGTGTCACCACACTTGCCGCCGCGGTGTTGTTGTCTGCGTTCTGGGTGCTGCCGTT
>JBILKS010000192.1:0-3582 GCA_044376595.1 Ilumatobacteraceae bacterium
GCGCGCCGTGTCGTGCGAACCGGCAGAGACGCTTGGCTTCACCACCACGTCGTTGCCGAGTTCGTCGAGCACATCACGCACAACATCTGCATCGGACGACCTGACGAATCGTGTCTCGATCACTGGGATCCCGGAGCCAACCAACTCGGCCAGATACAGCTTGTCGCTGTTCCAGGCCACCACGTCGACCGGATTGAAGACCCGCGTCACACGACTCACGCCTTCCCACCACCTCAGGAACTCGGCGCGCCGCAGGTGATAGTCCCACGGACTGCGGAGGAACACTGCGTGATAAGCCGACCAATCAACCGACGGATCATCCCAACTGCGAACATGAAACTGGGTGCCGGCTCTTTCGAGCGCGGCACCCAGGATCGGTAGGTCTTCGTCGAGATCGCGCGATACCGCGGCGGTCACCAACGCGATCAGAAGTCGTCCATTCCCCCGCCCGGCATGGCCGGACCGGACTCTTCGGGCTTGTCGGCGATGACTGCCTCGGTGGTGAGGAAGAGTGCCGCGATGGATGCCGCGTTCTGCAGGGCAGAGCGGGTCACCTTTGCAGCGTCGATGACGCCGATCTTCACGAGGTCCTCGTATTCGCCTGTGGCGGCATTGAGACCGTGTGTTCCGGACAGCGACTTGACCTTCTCGACCACGACGCCGCCTTCGAGGCCGGCGTTCTCGGCGATCTGCTTCAGCGGGCCTTCGAGTGAACGAGCAACCATGCGAGCGCCAGTGGCCTCGTCACCGGTGAGCTTCTCGGCACGCTCGAGTACTGCAGCCTGAGCGCGCAACAATGCAACGCCACCGCCGGGCACGACGCCCTCTTCGATGGCTGCCTTGGTGGTGCTCACGGCATCTTCGATGCGGTGCTTCTTTTCTTTTAGCTCCACCTCGGTTGCTGCGCCGACCTTCAACACCGCAACTCCACCCGACAACTTGGCGAGACGCTCTTGGAGCTTTTCGCGGTCGTAGTCGGAATCGGTGTTGTCGATTTCGGTCTTGATCTGGCTGATGCGACCCTGAATGTCGGCTTCGGCGCCGGCACCCTCGATGATGGTGGTCTCGTCCTTGGTGATGATGACGCGCTTGGCGCGGCCCAGGAGATCGAGCGTCACGTTGTCGAGCTTCAGGCCCACTTCTTCGCTGATGACCTGACCACCGGTGAGGATGGCCATGTCCTGCAACATTGCCTTGCGGCGATCGCCGAACCCGGGGGCCTTGACAGCTGCGCTCTTGAAGGTGCCGCGAATCTTGTTGACCACCAAAGTGGCCAGTGCTTCGCCTTCGACATCTTCGGCGATGATGACGAGCGGACGTCCGCCCTGCATCACCTTTTCGAGTACGGGAAGCATGTCGCGAACGTTGGTGATCTTCGACGACACATAGAGGATGTAGGGATCGTCGAGCGACGCTTCCATGCGGTCGGCATCGGTGACGAAGTAGGGCGAGATGTAGCCCTTGTCGAAGCGCATACCTTCGACCAAGTCCATCTCCATGCCGAAGGTCTGGCTCTCTTCGACCGTGATGACGCCGTCTTTGCCGACCTTGTCGATGGCCTCGGAGATCATGTTGCCGATTTCCTGATCAGCTGCCGAGATGGATGCCACCTGGGCGATCTGCTCTTTGGAGTCGACTTCCTTGGCGAGAGCATGGATGCTGCTGATTGCTGCTTCGACCGCGGCCTCGATGCCCTTCTTCAGGCTCATCGGGTTTGCGCCGGCAGCCACGTTGCGCAGACCTTCGCGCACCATGGTCCATGCCAACACGGTGGCGGTGGTGGTGCCGTCACCGGCAACGTCGTCGGTCTTCTTGGCAACTTCCTTCACCAGTTCGGCGCCGATGCGCTCGAACGGATCTTCGAGTTCGATGTCCTTGGCAATGGAGACGCCGTCGTTGGTGATGGTGGGCGCGCCCCACTTCTTGTCGAGAACGACGTTGCGACCCTTTGGTCCGAGGGTGACGCGAACAGCGTCGGCCAACTTGTTCATGCCGGCCTCGAGACCGCGACGGGCCTCTTCATCAAAAAGAATGATTTTTGCCATGGGATTCCTCCTGGGAACAGTTCGCTGTGTTGTTGGGTACTCAGTTGTACGAGACACCCGAAAAACGGGGGCGAGGCCCGGGGGGCCGGTCTCGCACTCACGCCATTCGAGTGCTAGCACTCTAACGGGGTGAGTGCTAAGGCTCCAACGGCTACGGGTTCTTCCCCTTCTCTTTCCCGTTTCTCACCTGTCTCTCACCTGCATCGGGTAGAAATCGTCACATGAAACGACACTTTTTTGCCCCCGCCCTGCGTCGCTCGTGCGGTGCTCTCGGGCTGGCCAGCCTTCTGGCCTTCGCCACCGGCACCGTCGCCGGTGCAGCACCACATCCCGGTGTCGTTTCGGCCAAGTCCCCCACAATTACATGGAAGACCACCGTACTCGCGCCCTCCACCAAGGTTGCAGCATCGACTCTTGTCACCACCAACTCCACGGGCACCAAAACCTGGACCGTCTCGGGCAACTGCACCGTCAAGAAGTCGTCGATCACCACGAAAGAGTCGGGCACCTGCAAGGTGAAACTCACCATCGCTGCCAAGGGCGCGTACAAGGCAAAGACGTCGACGAAGACGCTGCAGATCGTCTCGACATCGACGGGTTCGTCGACAGCATCGGGTTGCCCAAGTTCGGTGAAGTTTCCCGATCTTTCTGCCGTGCCCGGCCCCGGATCCGCCTACGCGAAGCCGAAAGTGTCGGTCTCGTGCAGCAACGACGTGATGACCGTTACCTCGAATGGAATGATCGGCTACACCTTCGTTCCCAAGACCCCCAATGCACTGAGAGAGCAGGCCTACACCTGGAAGGTGAGCACCACCCCCAAGGTCGCATCATCGGCAACCAGCATCAAGCAACAAATGGGAACGGTTGCTTTCACGGTCACCGGCATCCCGATCTTCGGGCCAATGGAAGGGCCTGTTCCACCCACCGAGGCATTCGGGGATCCTGTGTACAACAACATCCTCGACACCTGCAAAGGACACACCGGCTACGCGGGCGACTATCACCATCACGCAATCCTCGCCGTGAACGAGTGCTATCTCAACGAGACCGTCGTCGGATATGCGCTCGATGGCTTCCCCATCTATTCGAATCCCGGCTACACGTACGTCTCCGGTTACAAGAGGACCGGTGACCCGAAGTCGAATGCGTGGAACGCCTACACCTACTCACCGGGTGGCTCCACCACTCTCGATGAATGCAACGGACGCACCGACGAAAGCGGCGCTTACCGCTACTACATCACCGAGGCGTTTCCCTACATCGTGGGCTGCTTCAAGGGAACCGCAACCACTCAGGTTGGCAAGGCCGCCGAGCCAATGGTGATGAAGACGTCGTCGTTGTTGTGCGAGATCGCTTAGCAGCCGCCCGCCGAACCCACTGTCGCGTGCGGCTCAGCAGCCGCCCGCCGAACCCACTGTCGCGTGCGGCTTAGCAGCCGCCCGCCGAACCCACCGTCGCGTGCGGCTTAGCAGCCGCCCGCGACTGCCGGAATGATCGACACGGTTTCGCCGGCGGGAACCGGGGTGTCGAGTCCCTG
>JBILKS010000193.1:0-3570 GCA_044376595.1 Ilumatobacteraceae bacterium
GCCAGGCAACCAAGAGACCAAGGGCGTTGGCGCCACCGCGCGAGACTCGCGCCAACTGTGTCCATCCACTCGGGCCCGACGGAGTCGAGTTGCGACCCGTGACAGACACCAAAACGAGAACATCACCCGGTTGTGTCCCGCTGGGATACGGCACGGAGATCGAACCATTGGTGGTGGAAGTCACCACTGCTCCCGTCGAGGCGTAGGCGATACGTGGCACCACCACCTGATTGCTCGCCGCGCCTGGAGGTCGTGACCACGTGTCGACCCCGTTGCGCACCACCACGGGCGTGATCGCGTATCTGTAGATCGCTTCGGCCTGGCCCGACCTGTCGGCGCACCCCACTTTGCCTGCATTGGTCGTTGGCGCATCGCCACCTAGACAGACGTGAGCCACAACCCCGTTGGAGTCGGTGCGGGCCACCTTGTAGGAAACCGTCGCACCAGAGGTGACCGACACCGGATCCCACGACAACAGGACCTCGGCGTTGTTCGTCGTCGCACCGGCTGTCGGCGCCACCGACGGAACGAAGGTGGCGCCGACAAACGTATTCGGCAAGCTACCGATCGAACCAGAGAGGAATGCCGACGTGGTGGGCAGCGAACGAGTCGCTGCGACAAGAGTGATCAACATGCTGGCAAGAGCCCAGCACACGATCGACGCAAGCCCCGACACGCCCACCACTGACGACGAACTGGTCCGACTTCTCAAGCATCATCCCCACGTGATCGCGGAACACTGACGGCCCGCAACACACGACCCGATGGGCTGGTTGGCGGATTGCACTGCTCGAAACGTCAACGACACCGACGCCGTGGAACCCTGCCGCGAGTTGTCCACCAAGAGCGGCAAGAGATAATCGATGTCGAACGTGACCGACTGATTCGTCGATGCGGGAGTACCCGACACGAGCACATTGGTCACGGGCGTACCTGCCACGACCGTCGTATCCGTACCCGCGGAGTTCTTGTACGTAACTCCGTTGACGATGGCAACCGAACCGGCATTGATTTTCAGTTGCAGACCAGTCGAGGCGCCGGTGAAGAGAGACGGTGTTCCACCGTTGACGGTGACGTCCACACCCAACCACGCTTGACCACTACCGGTGTATTTCACATTGAAAGCGCACGGCGTTTTGTCGTCCGAACCAGCGTCGTACCCGGTGGAACTGTCTCCCGGCATCATGTTGGTGACGTTGCAGGTGACACTCGGTGTGTCGCCCGGAGCAACCGTCACGGTTCCCGCGGCGAACGCATTGGTGTCACTCGACGCGGAATCCGAGAACAACGCCGACGTGATTCCGAACGTCAACGTCCCTGCCGCAACCAGGCCGGTGGCCGCACAGGCCGCCAACAGGCTCATTCGTGAGTGTTTCAATTTCATATTTCTTCTCCTTTTTTTCTGTTGATCTTGTTTGTGCTCTCGATGAGCGTGGGTGCTCCGCACGCCTTGACCTGTCGCAACATGAGGACCGAGAGGTGGGCAGAGAACAGAGAAGCAACGAGCGCGACGATGAAGGTCGGCTGCTGTGCGGCATACAACGCGTATCCGGCATGCGACACGCGGCGGTCAACCACACCGAATACCTGGCCCGACGCCACTTCGAGCGAGTCATTCGAAGGGTTCGCGTCACCCTTCGTGCGGTAGTAGGTGTCCTCGACCGTGATGCGCTTCCCGACTATTCGGTGGGTGATGTGCATGTCGGGTCGGTCGAGGACGCGAAACGTGACGACATCACCGACCTGCAAGGTTGGTCGTTCGTTTTCATCCAAGGACTTCACCAATACGGCGTCGCCCACCCGGATCGAAGGAGACATCGAACCGGAGTTCACGATGAAAATGCTCCGACCGAATGCGTCGAGGGTGCTCTGATTCGACCGATCCGCCACCACCGCAAGAAGGGCCGCCACGCCGATGACGACAACAAATAGGCCGAAGACCAGGACTCGCACGCCGTAGACGAATATCCCCAGTCCGACTTCCAAGGCGCCCAACCATGAATGGTTCTTGCCGTGAGCCACCGATTCGGGATGCAGCACAACGGACATGCGCCGAGTCAAACCATCAAAAGCTCCGTACGCGCCACAGATTTGTCCTCCACCGCGCCACAGAGATACCGATACGTCCGCAGTCGACTTGCATGTCGACTCTCAGACAACTACGCGAGGTGCGAAATGCCCTCTGCCGCCACTACATCCCTCACGAACTCGTATTCGTGAGTTCGCCCGAGTCGCCGAGATCGTCTGCGATGCCCGCGTCATCGGGGTCGTCGGTGCGATTCTTGCGACGAACACTGGGGTGCAAGACGGTGTAGAGACCCAGAGCCACTGCCGCCACGCCGAAGGGAGCGATGTTGCCACCCGACGTGGAGACGGCGGGATACAGGGCCATACCCGACAACAGAGCAGTCCACAGCCAGAGAATCAACACGCTGCGCCGCTGGCCGTGGCCGAGATTCATGAGGCGATGGTGAAGATGGCCCTTGTCTGCCGTTGCGAAACTCTGTCGCTTGTACGCACGTCGCACGATGGCAAACGCCACGTCGAACAACGGCACTCCGAGAATGAGGAGCGGAATGAAAAGCGGCGCAAGGAAGAAATACGTCTGGCTGGAGTAATCCTGCGTTGCCGGATCGGCGCGTCCACCCACGACGCTGGTGGACACGGCCAGCATGAGCCCCAGCAACAACGCACCGCTGTCGCCCATGAAGATCTTCGCAGGATTGAAATTGTGGGGCAGGAACCCGATGCAGGCACCGCACGTGATGGCTGCAATCAATGGACCAATGTTGGGTTCGGCCAAGAGTCCGAGGTCACCGAGATGCCGGCTGTACACGAAGAATGCAGCCGAGGCGATGGCCACGATGCCCGTGGCCAGACCATCCAAACCGTCAATGAGGTTGATTGCCTCCGTCATCACCAACAGCCACAAAATCGTGACGAGAGGAATCCAGTCGTTGGACAACACGAAGACGTCGAAGTACGGAACACGGAAGTAGAACATGGTGACACCGGCCCACACCAGCACCAGACCCGCAACCGCGGTGCCTGCAACCTTGGCCGGTGCCGATATCTCACGAATGTCGTCGACCAATCCGAGGCCACAGATGAAGACAGCGGCAATGAGGACACCCACGAGCTCGGAGTTGCCGTCGAAGAGCGCCCCGAATCGATCCATCTTCCATGCAAGAAGGAGTGCGGCCAGGATTCCCACGAGCAACGCGATTCCCCCTACGTCGGGCGTGGGAGTGGTGTGAACTTTTCGCGGATCCGGCTGGGCCATCCAGTTGCGCGCCTTGGCCAGGGTCATCACCAGGGGCGTCACTGCAAAAGTTGCCAGCGCTGCACAGGCCGCAACAATGAGATAGCCGTTGGTGTCACCCATTCGTCACGACACTAGAGGCTGGCTCTCGGTGGAGCGGATCAGCTGGCTTCGTACACCGGGAACTTGGCGCACAATGCGGCAACTTTCCCGCGAACAACGGCCAATGCGGCGGCGTCGGTGCGATGGCGCAACGCTTCAGCAACGAGATCGGCGATCAGAACCATCTCCGCTTCCTTCATGCCCTG
>JBILKS010000194.1:0-3569 GCA_044376595.1 Ilumatobacteraceae bacterium
GCGCGGCTACATCGACGATGTCATCGACCCGGCCGAAACACGCATCAAGTTGATCGCCGGTCTGCAGATGTTGCAGTCGAAGCGCGAAGAACTGCCGCGCCGCAAGCACGGCAACATGCCGCTGTAAGGCAACGTCGAACATGAGCAACCTGCCGCCTCCCGACCCCGCCACCCGTGCTGGTGCGGCAAATTCGGTGACGGCGGCGGTGACGCACACACCTTCGGGAACCGTCGAGTACGCCGGCTTCTGGAACCGTGCGATCGCCCGCGTGGCTGATGGTCTGCTGGCCCTGCTCTACACGATGCCCTTCATCGTGGGTGGCATCTTCCTCATCGTGTTGAGCGTGCGCGATTGCACGTCGACAACGGTGGGGAACACCACGGAACTCAACTGCATCGACGACCAGCTCGATGTTGTTCCGTTCATGTTGGGTCTCGCCGCGCTTGTCGTGGGTCTCGTCTTCCACGCCATCGTGTACATCCGCTGGATCGGCAAGTTCGGTGCCGGCCCGCTTGCACGGCGACTGGGTGTGAAAGTGGTGTGCCAGCGCACGCTGCAGCCCATCGGCATCCCGCGCTCCATCGGCCGTTTCTTCGGCCAGTACATCTCCACGTGGATCTTCTACCTCGGCTACCTCTGGATGCTGTGGGACAAGGACAAACAAACGTGGCACGACAAAATGGTCAATAGCATCGTCATTCGGACTTGAGAGAAACGAGAACACCATGAGCGACAACATCTCCATCTCCCCCGTCCCCACCGACGAAGAAGCTGCTGCCATCGTTGCCGCCGTCATGGCCGCCACGGAATCCAACGGCATGGTGGCCTCACCGTTGCGTGATCGTCGCAGTGCCTGGAAGTTCAGTGGGCGTTGGTGGGCCAAGCCCTCCACTGCGCGCCGCGACCGGCCGTGGTTCTAAACAACACGTCTCTCCCTCTCGCCGACATTCGTGTCGTCGACATCTCCACCGTTCTCGCCGGCCCCAACGCCGCTCGCTACTTGGCCGACTTCGGTGCCGATGTCATCAAAGTGGAACGCCCGGGTGTGGGCGACTCGTTGCGCAACATGGCTTGGCGTGACCCCCGCGACGGCGAAGGCCTGTGGTGGAAGATGGTCAACCGCAACAAGCGCACCATCGATCTGGATCTGAAGAACGATGCCGACAAAGAGGTGTTGCTCAGCCTTCTCGACGATGCGCACGTGCTGATCGAGAACTTCCGCCCCGGCATCCTCGAGCGTCTCGGCTTGGGCCCAGACGTGTTGCATGCACGCAACCCCAAACTGGTTCTCACTCGTGTCACGGGCTTCGGCCAAGACGGCCCGTATGCGCAGCGTCCCGGTTTTGCCTCTATCGCCGAATCCATGAGCGGCCTTGCAGCCATCAGCGGTGAACCGAACGGCGCCCCTCTGCTGCCCGCCATTGCATTGACCGATGAAGTCACGGGCTTGGCCGGGGCATTCGCCACCATGGTGGCGTTGCACTCCGGCGTCGGACAAGTGGTTGATGTCAGCCTGCTGGAAAGCATCTTCCACATGATGGGTCCGCTACCCGCGCTGTACGCACTCACCGGCGAACAACAGCCACGTCTCGGTTCGGGCATTCCCTACACCGTTCCGCGTGGCACCTATCAGTGTTCGGACGGCAAGTGGGTGGGTATCTCCACATCCAGTGAATCGGTGGCACAGCGTGTGTTGGCACTTCTCGGTGTCGACACAGACCCGCGCTTTGCCAACTTCAACCTGCGCGTCGAACACCGCGAAGCCCTGGATCAACTCATGTCCGACTGGTGTGCCAAGCGCACCCAACACGATGTGCTGCGGATTTTCGAAGAGGCCGATGCCGCTGTTGGCCCCGTATTCGACATGGCCGACATCGCCAATGATCCGCACTACGCCGCACGACGCATGATCGACTCCGTAGATGGCACGCCGATGCAGGGGTTGATTGCCCGATTGTCGGCCACGCCCGGCGCGTTGCGTTGGCAGGGCAAACAACCCAACGCCGACGTCGACGACATCCGTGAGCACGGTTGGGGCTGACCCACACCATGGCCATCTCACGCGGTGCCAAAGTGCTGGCTCTCACCTCCACCGGCATTGCGCTGGTGTCATTGGACGTCAGCATCCTCAACGTGGCCTTTGGGTCGCTGCTCGCCGAATGGGGTGTCGACACCCGCCGTGAACTCACGTGGATCTTCTCGGGTTACAACATTGCGTACGCGGCCACTCTGCTGACCGCTGGGCGCTTGGCCGACGTGTACGGCCGCAAGCGTGCCTTCCTCTTTGGCCTGTTGCTGTTCGCTCTTGGCTCGGCACTGTGTGGCGTTGCGCAGAACCCCGAAATGCTCATCGTCTCGCGCGTAGTGCAAGCAATCGGCGGTGCCATTCTCTCGCCGGCGTCGCTGGCTCTGGTGTTGCCCGAGTTTCCCGTGGAACGACGCAGTGCCGCCATCGGTATCTGGGGTGCGGTGGGTGGTCTCTCGGCAGCCATGGGCCCGGTGGTGGGTGGATGGTTGATTGATCTCTTCAGTTGGCGGGCCGTCTTCTTCGTCAACATTCCGGTGTGTCTCATCGCCTTCGCCATCGGAATCAAGCTGCTGCGCGAAGGTGCCGACAGCACCGCCCGGAAACATGTCGACGTCGTCGGTGCCGTGTTGGCCGTGTTGAGCGTGGGTCTTCTCACTCTTGCCATCGTGCAGAGCGAAGAATGGGGCTGGTCATCAGCCACCACGATCGGCGTACTGGCCATCTCGGGCATAGCCACCGTGTTGTTCGTGATGAAGTGCCGCACCAGTCCCGTGCCTTTGCTCGACTTGCGTCTCTTGCAACTGCGCTTCGTCACCGCGGCATCCGTGGGTGGCTTGGTCTTTTCCATGGGCTTTTTCTCCATGATCTTTCTCAACACCCAATGGCTGCAGGCGGTGTGGGGCTACGGGGTCTTGAAGTCGGGTTGGGCCATCATCCCCGGTCCGTTCATGGCCGCGGTGTTCGCCGCCCCCGCCGGCAAGGCTGCGCACCGTTACGGTCACGGCAAGGTCATCGCACTGGGTTGTGCCATCTTTGGTCTGTCGATGGTGGCACTCAACGTGTTCGTCACAGATACACCCAACTACTGGACGCACTTCTTCCCGTGGACGTTCATCGGCGGCATCGGCATCGGCCTCAGCATCTCCACTTTCTCCAGCGCTGCCACTGCGTATCTGCCGCCCACTCGTTTTGCCATGGGTTCCGCATTCAACAACACGGCTCGACAAGTTGGCGCCGCACTCGGCCTCGCCATTGTTGGCTCGCTACTCACCGCAGCCGTTGCCGACAAAAACCTGAAGCATGGCATCCACCAAGGATGGGGCTTCGTCGCGGGCACGGTGTTGCTGGCCGGCTTCGTGATGATCGTGATGTTCCGCAAACCCACCGCCGAACAGTTGGCGGTTGCTGCCGGCGCGTGAACACAGTCACTGATTGATTCAGGCTTTCACCACCACTGTGGCTCGCCACACCCCAGTGATGGATCCTTGTTGGCCCAACGTCGACACCTGCGCCAGTAATTGATAGGCGCCTTCCACGGGA
>JBILKS010000195.1:0-3561 GCA_044376595.1 Ilumatobacteraceae bacterium
ATGGCTTGGGACTCCGTGCACCCGACGACCTGATATTCGATTCGTCGGGCGGTTTCTACTTCACCGACATCGGTGTGAACGATGCGCAGCGCCGTGTGAACGACGAAACGGGTATCTACTACGTGCCAGCAGATTTATCGCACGCACGACGTGTGGTGAAGTCGATGACACCTACCAACGGACTCGGCATTTCTGCCGATGGAACCAAGTTGTACTGGACCGAATACCTCACGGGACGTCTGTTCGTCCGCACTATCAATGGGCCGGGAAAACTTGTCGAACCCGAGGTGCCTTTCGGGGATTGCATCTTCACCCATCCGTTGCCGATCACGTGGTTCGATTCGCTGACGGTGATGGCCAGCGGAGACGTGGCTGTTGCAGTTCACAACGGCACGCCCCAAGGTCGCAGCGGAGTGATCACCTTTGATGCGGAGGGCAGGGAACTGTCGTTCGAGGCTTTCGACGACGTGTTCACCACGCATGTGATCTACTCGGTGTCGGGTGAGCCCACCGCTTACGTCACGTTGTCGGCAACGGGTCGACTCGTGTCGCTTCCGGCGCGCGGCCACCAGGTGCCACCGTTTTTCGGTCCCAAGGACTCCTGAGGTCGGCTAGCTGCGCGCGGACAGCCACGCGGCTTCGGCGTCGCCCATTGGCGTGGAGGGCGAGGCGTTGACCATGGGCCACAGTTCTTCGGCGATCCGGCGATAGTTGCCCTGTGCGTGGAGTTCTCCGAGGAGTGCGTAGAGGCCCAGATTGATGCGCTGGATGAAGACAAAGGTACGGGGCACCGACGCGTAGTTGGCGATCGGGCTGGTGCGGTCGAACGTGTGGCGCACGATCGACGACGAGTACTCGGGAGTCCAGTGCATCACGTGTGACTCGCTGACGGGTGCATAGAAGTGCGAGAAGTAATCGCCAACTTCGGCGGTGTCGACAGGCGCGTCGAGTTTCAAGAGACCGGCATCTTCAATGACTCCGCGGAACTCGGCGTAGTCGTGGTTGATTGCAGCCGAACTGATCATGTTCTGGAAGACGGTCATCTCGTCTTGGGTGAAATGTTTGACCAACCCGTAGTCGAGGAACGAGATCTTGATGTTGTCGGGATCGTCGAGATGAAAGATGTAGTTGCCGGGGTGAGGGTCGCCGTTGAAGGCGCGGAATCGATACAACGATCGGAACACGTACCGGAAGATGGCCTCGGCAGCGGCATCGCGCGTGGCCTGCGGTTGTTCGAGAAGTTCGGCCCACGAGTGTCCGCTCACGAGTTCGGTGGTCAGAACCCGCGCAGTGCACAGATGATCGATTACTTCGGGAACGTGCACGAACGGATGACTGCGGTAGAACTCGGCGAAAGCCCGTTGGTTTCGTGCTTCCAACGTGTAGTCGAGTTCTTCTGAGAGCCGTTCTTTGATCTCGGCAACCATGTCGTCGGGCTCGAAGGCCTTGAATCCGAACGAGAGCACGGTTCCGAGCAGATCGGCATTCTTCAGGTCAGCTGCGATGGCTTCGGCAACCCCCGGATACTGCACTTTGACGGCAACGGCGCGCTGCAGCCCGGTGGCGGGGTCGACGATGATGGCGCGGTGTACTTGGCCGATGCTGGCCGATGCAATGGGCTCCGGGTCCCACTCGACGAAGATGTCGGCGAGTGACGCACCCAGTTCGTGCTCCACCACCTGACGGGCAAGATCGCCGCTCATGGGTGGCGCATTGTTCTGCAGCTCTGCCAGAGCCATGCGCAGTGGTTCGGGCAAGCCATGGTCGAGGTAGCTGGCCATCTGGCCGAGCTTCATGAGGGCACCCTTCATGTTGCCCAGACGCTCGGCGATCTGTGCGGCGTTCTTGAGTTCGCGGCTGTGGTCGAGGGCTTCTTTTTTCTCGGCCGACGCAAAGAGTTTGCGTGCTGCAGTTGTGGCGTAGTTGGTGCCCACCACGGCGCCGAGTCTGGCGATCTCGGCATTGCGGGAAAGACGACGCTTGGAACTGAGTGCACTTTTTTTCACGGTGTTGCCGCTACTTTCCGGCGCGATCGACAGCAGAGAGGCAGGCGCGCACGAGCGCGGGGACGAACTCCTGTGCCTTGGCGTACACGGAGTCGTGGTCTCCGTCCACGGGAAACTCCTCGGCGTGGGGGAGCATCTCGGCGAGGCGACGCTGTCGTTTCACCGGAACCACGCGATCACGAGTGGTGATCACGACACTGGCGGGAACATCCACCGACTCGATCCAACTGCGCGAGTTGAAAGAACCAAGGGCGCCACCGGCTTCGAGAATGGTGCGCCAGTCGTGCTGCTGAAGCTGAGCCGCGGCCCACGGTTCCCAGTTGCTGACCTTGCGCTGCAGGTACACGCGCTCGGAGATTCTTTCGTGCGCACTCGATGGGGTGAGGCGTGCCACAACGCCAAGGCCATGGAGGCCAAGGAACGACGCGCGCTCTTGTCGAGTGGAGACGAAGTATCCGGAGGTGGCCGCAAGGACGAGTGCGCGCACGCGCTGTTCGTGTCGCTTCCACATCAGTTGGGCAATGGTTCCGCCCATGGAGTAACCGACCGGAATGAACGTGGAGATATCGAGCTGGTCTGCCAACACCGCTGCGTCGTCGGCGCAGGCAGCCAGGGTGAAGGGCTTGTTCGACCTGATGCCACGTCCGTGCCCCCGCTGGTCTGGTGCGATCACGCGGAAGTGCCGGCCCAATGCTTCGTAACAGGTGAAGAAGTTGAGATCTGCGGTGGCCGTCCAGCCGTGGAGAAGCATCAACACGGGCGCATTGGGCGGTCCGGTCACTTCGCGAAAGAACATGGTTCCGCGTCCGGGCAGAGTGATTTCGCGACCCGGGGGAAACGGTGGTGCTTGCGGTGCAGTGTTGTTCAAAAGTCAGCTGTGATGTTCGACGGCAAGAATCTGAACCTTCAGCTTGTTGCCGTTGGGGGCCTCGTACTCGACCCATTCTTCAACACGACGTTCGATCAATGCCGAACCGAGCGGGGCTTTGGGGCTCATGATCTCGACACCTTCGCGGCGCTCTTCGATGTGGCCGATGAAGTATTTCTCGGCCATGTCGGGGTCGTCGTTTTCGTAGACGATGGTGACGGTGCACCCGATGGACACGGTTCCTTCGGTTCCTCTGGCCACGATTTCGTGATCTTCCAGGATGGCTTCGAGGGTGCGTATACGGGCTTCCATGTGGCCCTGTTCGTCTTTGGCTGCGTGATAGTCGCCGTTCTCGGAGAGGTCTCCCATCTCACGGGCACGCTCGATCTTTTCGGCAACCTGGATGCGCCCACGCGTGGTGAGATCGTCGAACTCGGCCTTCAAGCGGTCGTAGGCGACTTGGGTGAGTTGATGGCGTGCCATATCCAGGAAAAGGCTATCGGCAAGCGATCCACCTGCTTTCCAGCTGCCGGAAAGCGGGCGGAAGCTTTTGGTACGAGGTTTTGGTGCGGGGTCTTGGTGCGGGGTCTTTCCACTGTGGCTGCCCCGTTAGCCTTGCGCCTCTATGGCACATCGCATTGCAGTCATTGGTGGAGACGGAATCGGACCCGAGGTCACGGTCGAGGC
>JBILKS010000196.1:0-3560 GCA_044376595.1 Ilumatobacteraceae bacterium
ATCCGCCCCGGGGCGCAACATGAGGTGATACGTGTTGCCCAGCACGATCTGGGCACCGAGATCCTCGTAGTCGGCCGCACTGAGGTACCGCACGGCGCCACGCGTGCCGACCGGCATGAAACACGGCGTGGTGTACGCACCGCGCGCTGTGACAGCAATTCCGGCGCGTGCCGATCCGTCGATCGCCTCCTCGGTGAACTCGACAGGATGCATTACGTGTCCTTCTCGATCATGCGCGACAACAACATTGCGTCACCGAACGACAAGAACCGGTATCGCTGAGTCACTGCTTCAGCGTAGAGCGCTCGCCAGCGCAACCCGATGAACGACTGAATCATGAGCAACAGGCTGGTGCGCGGCATGTGGAAGTTGGTCATCAATACGTCAACCACTTTCCATTCGTAACCGGGCGTGATGAACAGGTTGGTACGACCCTGAAGTTCGCCACGCGTGGCCGCCGACTCGAGAGCGCGGGCCGATGTGGTGCCGATGGCCACGACTCGTTGCGCCCGACCCACGGCGTCCCATGTGTCTGCAGGAACGTTGTACCACTCCGTATGGATCTGGTGTTCGAGCGGATTGTCGGCTTCGATCGGCTTGAAGGTGTCGAGGCCCACGATGAGTTCCACTCTCACGAACGCGACGCCCTTGCCTTTCAACGTCTCGATCAGTTCGGGCGTGAAGTGCAAACCCGCCGTGGGAGCCGCTGCTGAGCGCGCCTCGCGTGAATACACGGTTTGGTAGCGCTCGCGATTCTCGAGCGTTGCGGTGATGTACGGCGGGAGGGGCATCACCCCGACTTTGTCGAGTATCGAAAGACGCTCGTCCGACGAAGCACCGCGCAAGAGGCGAACGACGAAGGTGTCCCCCGCCTCGCTGCGGCCCTCGACCTGCACAAAGGGCTCGCCATCGTCGGACAACAAGACCTCGCCGGTCTTCATCTTGCGCCCGGGTTTGACGAGTGCTTCCCATTGCTCGTCCTCTGCGTCGAGAGCCTCGAGCAGGAGGACTTCGACTTTGCCACCGGACTCGCGCCGCAACAAGAGACGGCTAGCCAACACCCGAGTGTCGTTGACCACCACGACATCGCCTTCACCAAGATGTTCGGTGATGTCGCGGATTGTTCGATGTTGGACGTGGTCGCCCAGCGCAACAAGCAGACGAGCCGAATCGCGAGGCTCTACGGGATGTTGGGCGATCAGCTCCTCGGGGAGCAGATAGTCGATGTCCTCGAGGCGCACTGCGTAGAGGCTACAAACGCAATCACAAAGGCAGCGTCATCCCGAGGTGGGTGTAGGCCGCGGGCAGTGCAATTCGGCCCCGGGGCGTGCGCGAGAGAAAACCCTGTTGGATGAGGAATGGCTCGTACACATCCTCGACCGTTTCGGGTTGCTCGCTGACGCTGATGGCGAGGGTGGTGAGACCCACCGGACCACCACCGAACTGGCGACACAATGCCGAGAGAATTGCCCGGTCGACCTTGTCGAGACCACGCTCGTCGACACCGAACACGCGCAACGCCTCTTCGGCCGTTGCGGAGTCGACTCTCCCTTTGCCGTGTACTTCGGCGTAGTCACGCACGCGACGCAACAGCCGGTTGGCGATGCGCGGTGTTCCGCGACTGCGGCTGGCGATGTGTGCCGCACCACGGACATCGACGGGAATACCCAGAATCCCCGCCGCGCGACTGACGATTGCAGTGAGCTCCTCGTCGTCGTAGAAGTCGAGACGACTGACCAAACCGAAACGATCGCGAAGAGGTCCGGTGATCATGCCGGTTCGCGTGGTTGCACCGACGAGAGTGAAAGGCGGCAACGACAGGCGAATGGACGATGCGGCGGGCCCTTTGCCCACCACGATGTCGATCTGGAAATCCTCCATGGCTGGATAGAGAATCTCTTCGACGGGTCTCGACAAACGGTGAATCTCGTCGATGAAGAGAACGTCGCGCTCGCCGAGCTTGGTGAGAATGGCCGCAAGATCGCCGGCACGCTCGAGAGCCGGACCCGACGTGATGTGCAGCTGGGCCCCCATCTCCTGGGCGATGATGCAGGCCATCGTGGTCTTTCCCAAACCGGGGGGCCCTGCGAGCAACACGTGGTCTGCGGCTTGGCCGCGCTGACGCGCAGCCGTGAGGACGATGTGGAGATGCTCTTTCAACTCTCGCTGACCGATGAACTCGTCGAGAAGTCGGGGCCTCAGACCGGATTCATCTGACTCGACTGCAGACGACGCCAATGCAGATGACGACAATGCAGATGACATCAATGCAGATTCAATTGCAACTTCGTCAGCTGTCATCTTCGGATCAAGCATGTTGGGATCGACGAACTCGTCACGCACGACGCGCCCCCAAGAGTGCCAGCGCCTCGCGCAACACCTGCTCGACTGGCGCATCTTCGGGTGGCGTCATCTCCGACAGCACCGCACGAATCTCTTCGTTGTCGTAGCCGAGACCGGAAAGAGCCTCGCGAAGGTCTGCAATGCGCGAACTGGCCTGGGTTCCGCCTCCTGCAGATACGGGCACGTCGAACAGATCGAACTTGCCCCGCAACTCCACGAGAAGGCGTTCGGCTGTCTTCTTGCCGACGCCGGGAACCATCGTGAGCGCCGCGATGTCGGAAGTGATCACGACGTTGTGAAGACCACGCGGAGAATGTGTTCCGAGGATCGCCATGGCCATTGCCGGACCGACGCCGTGAGCGCCGAGAAGGATCTGGAAACACTCACGCTCGTCGCGTGTGGTGAAACCGAACAGCGTTTGTGCGTCTTCACGCACTTGGTGATGCACGTAGAGAAAACACGACGTGGTGGGCTCGAGTTCGGCAAACACCCGCGGCGTCACCGCCACGAGGTAACCGACACCTGCCACTTCAAGGAGGACGTGGGAAGGTGCCGTGCGTTCCAGCACCACTCCGCGCAGCGAACCAATCACGACAGGTCACCTCCCGTTCTGCGTGCGACTGCAAGCGAAGGAGCCATGGCCAAATGGCAGAGCGCAAGCGCCGCGGCATCAGCCGCGTCGGCGGGAGTCGGAAGAGTGGCAAGACCGAGACGCATCTGCACCATCTTTTGCACTTGTGTCTTGTCTGCACCACCCCAGCCCGCGATGGTGCTCTTCACCTGACTCGGCGTGTACTGCACCACATGACACCCACGCCGTGCGGCGGCCGCGAGTACGACTCCACTGGCTTGCGCAACACTCATGGCAGTTCGGACGTTGTTCTGGAAGAACACCTGCTCGACGGCCACCGCGCTCGGCGAAAACTCGTCGAGCAGTGCCTCGATGTCGACCTGAATCTGCGCCAATCGCGCGGCCAGCACTTCGCCAGCCGGCGTACGCAGTACACCCATCGCCACCGCTTGGGCGCCGGGAGGGCGACCGGGTCCTGAGGTTCGGCGCACAACGGCATAGCCGCAACGCGTCAGACCCGGGTCGATGCCCAGAATCGGCGGCTCTGCTGAGGCGAACATACGTTCAACCCTAGCCCCGCCGACCGATTACTTGGCGGCTTTCACCGCCGCCACGAGTTCGTCGACGGACCGGAATGTGAGCCCGG
>JBILKS010000197.1:0-3536 GCA_044376595.1 Ilumatobacteraceae bacterium
CGTTCCGCAACGCTTGCTACGCAGTGGCATCGGGTGCCTACGACATCGTGATGGCCATCGGTGTGGAGAAGCTGAAGGACTCCGGTTATTCCGGTCTCGTGGTGAGTGCCCCGGCAAACGACGGCACCCAGGCCACGGTCACCGCACCTGCCAGCTTCTCGCTGCTTGCGCCGGCCTACGCCAACAAGTACGGAGTCGACGAAGCCGAGTTGAAAGACGTGCTCACACGCATTGCATGGAAGAACCATCGCAACGGTGCGTTGAATCCGCGTGCGCAGTTCAAGAAAGAAGTGCCGATGGAAACCATCGCCTGTTCGCCGTTGGTGGCAGGACCGCTCGGCATCTTCGACTGCAGTGGTGTCAGCGACGGATCGGCCGCGGCCATCATCGTGCGTGCCGAAGATGCACACAAGTACACCGACAAGCCGCTGTACGTGAAGGCGTTGTCGTTCGTGGCAGGTCCGGCTGCGGGACCCATCGATCCCGCCTACGACTACACCACCTTCGACGAAGTGGTACACAGTGCCGAAGACGCGTATCACCAGGCGGGCATCACTGATCCGCGTGCAGAGTTGGCCATGGCAGAGGTCCACGACTGTTTCACTCCCACCGAACTGGTGTTGATGGAAGACCTCGGGTTTGCCGAGCGCGGAACCGCCTGGAAGGAAGTGCTCTCGGGTACCTACGACCTTCAGGGCGAACTGCCCATCAACCCCGATGGAGGTTTGAAGTCCTTTGGTCATCCCATCGGCGCCTCGGGCCTGCGCATGCTCTTCGAGTGTTGGACACAGCTGCGCGGCGAGGCGGGTGCGCGCCAGATTCAGAGCGTGGCGGCCGGCAAGACAAAGGCGCTGACCCACAACCTGGGTGGAGCGCCGGGGGCCTGCGTGAGCTTCGTGAGCGTTGTGGGCACGGAACTGGACTAGCGCGTCGCCTCGAAGGGGTCGACACTCAGTTCGGCCGCGACGAACAGTCGGTGCAGGAGTGCGGCGTGCTCCACCGAGATGTACCGACGCGTGAAGCGCACCAACTGCGTGCGGAACTCTCTGCCGTGTCCCCTGTTGGCGCACGTGAAGTGGGCGAGTTCGTGGAGGATCGTGTGTTGTGTGGGTGCAACGTCACGTACCACGATGCACCACTCGTCGGGAAGCGCCGCGGCCTCGATGTTGCGTGGCAACCGTTGTCGATGAAGAGTCGGGGGATCCACATCCTCGGCGGCGCAGAGTTCCTCCAGCCATGCCGCGGCGTCGACCAGTGCGAGCGCGCGGGTCGGCATCTGGTCTTCGTAGCGGGATTCGGCTTCGTAGGTCAGCGTGATCTCGAGGTCGGTCACGATCTTTGTCCCGGGCCGAGGGCTCGTTGCTGGCCACCCATCGCACGGGATCCGGTGGAGAAGCGCGATCCCGCCTGCTGGCCGGCGATGTAGGCGTCGCGATCGGTGACGTAACTGCCTCGACCGGCTGACAACCCGGGTGTCACCGTCCGCATGGCAAAGATGGCTCGTTCCTTTTTCTCGAGAAGCACGAGTCCGGCACCCGGCGTCTCCACGATGATCGAGGTCATCTCCTTGGTGAGTTTCTTGTCGACACCCGCACAGAAACCGTGCCACCACGCAGTGCGAAACGTGCGATCACCGCCGGGCATGGAACGCAACGCCAGCATTTCCGCGGCCGTGTACAGCGTCTCGAGGGCAAAGAGGTCGCTGGTCAGACCGAAGGCCACCATGGTGACCTCCTTGGTGGAGCCCGTTTCCATGTCGCGATAGGTGGCGCAACCGGTGTGCGTGGCGATGATGTGGAAGAGCGTGCTGCGTCGCACACGGTACGGACCGGCGATACGCACGGTCTTGCTGATGACGTCGCGCGGTTCGGAGTTGGCGATCTCGGACCCGTCGATGCCGTGCTTTTGCATGAGGCGGTACGCAAGGGCGAGCGCCGTCTCGGCCTCGGCCTGGGGAGTGTTCGGATGGTTGGCACGTTCCAGGATGGCGCGAACTTTCTCGCGCACCACTCCGTCTCGTGTTCCCGTGCCTTGTGCTCCCGAGTCGCTCACCATGGGCGAGAATAAGTCAGCAACACCGGTCACGAGCAACAGGAGTCCCGCCATGAAGTTCGCATTTTCCACCGCCCCGCAGATGTGCTCGTGGCAGGAGCTCCTCGACGTCTGGACGGCCGCCGACGAGGTGCCGTTCTGGGAGTCGGGCTGGACCTTCGACCACTTCGAGCCGATCCTGATGAACGACCGGACGGGCCCGTGCATGGAGGGTTGGATCACCCTGGCAGCCTTGCTGCAGGCCACGAAACGCCTGCGGGGAGGGGTGATGGTGTCGGGCATGGTGTACCGCCATCCTGCGGTGCTGGCCAACATGGTGGCCACTCTCGACCACACCAGCAACGGACGTCTGGAGATGGGTCTCGGCGCCGCGTGGAACACCGACGAATGCGATGCGTACGGCATCGAACTCGGCAGCATGACGGAACGCTTCGACAGGTTCACCGAAGGCTTGGAAGTGATCACACTTCTGTTGACACAGAAGCAGAGTTCGTTCGCGGGCAAGTACTACACATTGAACGATGCGTACTGCGAACCGAAATGCGTGCAGTCGCCGATGCCGCCGTTGTTGATTGGCGGTGGGGGCATGAAGCGCACCTTGCCCTTGGTTGCGAAGTATGCCGATCACTGGAACTATCCCGGCAACAGTCCCGATCCGTTGGGTGACCTCGAGAAATCGTTGGTGCGGCTCCGTGAATGCTGCGACGACATCGGCCGCGACATGTCGACCATTCGTATCAGCACACAGTTGTGGGCGAGCCGCATGAGTGACACCGAGTTGGTGGAGCGTGCACGGGCATACGGGGACATGGGCGTGGATCTGGGGATTGTGAGCCTGCCGCGACCATTGAACGTGGCCGACATCCACCGGTATGCAGAGGTGCTGTCGTGACGAAACTGTTGTCAGCGTGAGTCGCGGCGGCGGTGCATGAGCGCACCAACCCAGTAACCGAGACCCGTGCTGAGGCCACCACCGAGAGCGATGCTGAGCGCGGCGGGGTCACCACCACTGACCACTGCGACGAGGGCGCCCAGGGCGCCGAGTGTGATTGCAAGCACGTGTCTCCAGCGGGGCATTGACTCACCGTAACCGGCTGCAACGACGATGCGTTACGGAAAAGTTTTCATGGTTGGGGTCCGCGGATGAGCGAGCCGGGAAGATCACCCGTGAACTCGTCATGGGCGACAGTTTGGCGGCCAAGGACAAATGTCGCCACGTAACCGTGAGCCTTCTGCACGAGTCGGCGACCATTGGCGGGAAGGTCGTAGGCCATCTGCGGCATGGTGAAGTCGAGATCGTCGAAGTCAATGATGTTGATGTCGGCGCGCTTGCCCGGAGTGATCACGCCACGGTCGTGCAGGCCGTAGAGAAGCGCCGTTTGTCGGGTCTGCTTCTGCACCACCAACTCGAGGGGCAACTTCGGCCCGCGCGTGCGGTCACGCACCCAGTGGGTGAGCATGAAGGTGGGTGTTCCGCCGTCGCA
>JBILKS010000198.1:0-3534 GCA_044376595.1 Ilumatobacteraceae bacterium
GGCGCGAGCATCGACTACGGGGCGAACGCCGATCTTCTGGTTGTCATCGCACCACTGGCAGGCGCCATGTTCGGCCCGTTCGGCGGCTTGGCCGAGCGGGTGTTGCGGCGCGAGATCAGCGAGTGGAAAGAAACCTACGGTGGCCGCACCCTCAACTTCTTTCCACGTGAAGTTGCCGCAGGCCTCGCACGCCGGCCCGATCAACTGTTCGACAAAGATCGCGCTATCGCCGCGTACGACTGTGGCCGCGACCAAGCACTGTCGTCGACGCTTCCCTTGACCTGAGGAATCGACCCGCCGGCACGACGCCCCGCCACGGTTCACTGCACAGCAAGACTGGCCCGGAACTCCGCGTCGTGGATCAGGGTCTTGATCTCTTCGGACGGTTCGCTCAGGCGCTCCAGCGTCACCCCGTGAATTATTCCGGTGAAAGGATAAAGATGCGGGTAGTCCCCCACCGCAGCTCCGCAGTCCATCCCCACGTCGAATGTCTCTCCACTAATCGAGAAGATCACGGGAACAGATCTCTCCACACGAACGTGGCCTACTGGTTCGCCGTTGAGGCTCACAACGGTGTCCCCACCACCGCCCATTCCCCCGTCGTACGCGTGGTCGACGAGCAGAATGTGCCGACCTGGGGCAAGTGCGCGTCTCGACACCGCAACATAGTGCTCGTGACCGAACCAGTTGTAGTGGTACACGGGGCAACCGTCGCGCCGAACGTACAGCGACCATCCGGCCATGTTCCCGCCTTGAGCTGCAACAACGCCTTCGCATCCGAGATCCGGCACCGTGATGTCCGCGACGATGCGAAACGAACAGTTCTTCAGGTTCACAACCGACCGTTCGGGCATCCGATAGTGCTCGGTTGTGTAGGTCATCTTCGTGCTTCCACGCAACGAATCGGGTACCGCAAACTTGGAAGCGAATGTCTGACTGGGTTCCTTCAATGGATACACGTTGTTACGTATCGCCTCGGTGTCGAACAGTTCCTGCAGTTCCGCAAGTTTCGCAACGTGAAGCGACGCAAGGTCGTTGCTCTGCGAGAAGTCGTTGCGAATGTCGTACAGCTCCCATTTTTCCTGCGGCCCATCGAACGGAACCGAATCGAACCGTTTCCAAGGCAGGCGACCGTGGAAACACGAAGCAATCCAACCTTCGTGGTAAATCGCTCTGTTGCCAAACATCTCGAAGTATTGCGTCAGGTGATTCTCGGGTGCGGTCGCAGACTCCATGATCGGCACCATCGACACTCCATCGATCGGCATCTGCTCGATCCCGTTCACATGACTCGGTGCTGTGATTCCTGCAGCATCGAGCAGCGTCGGGAAGATGTCGGTGATGTGATGGAAGTTCGAGCGCAACGCGCCGGAATCCCTGATTCGGCGTGGCCACTGCACCGCCATGGCATTGCGGGTGCCGCCGAAGTGAGAGGCAATCTGCTTCATCCACTGAAAGGGCGAGTCGAGCGCCCACGCCCATGCGAGGTTGTAGTGGTTCTCACAGCGCGCCGAACCAAAGTCGTCCATATGTTCGAGTAGCCACTCTGGATCTTCGGGGAGGCCATTCTGGAACGACGGGGCACTCCACGCTCCGTTCACGGTGCCCTCGGCAGATGCACCGTTGTCTCCCGTGATGTAGATGAAGAGTGTGTTGTCGGTCTCACCCATTTCATCGAGCGCATCGAGCAGTTTCCCCACCTGCTCATCGGTGTGGGCCATGAATCCGGCAAAGACTTCCATCAAACGAGCAGCCACCGGCTTATATCTGTCGGGGTATTCCTCCCATGAGGGAACTTCGGCAGGACGTGGTGTCAGTTTGGTTCCCGCCGGAATAACACCCAGCTCGAGTTGGCGACGATGAATGGACTCACGAAGAACGTCCCATCCGTTGTCGAACTGCCCCTTGAACCGCGCGATGTACTCGGGCCACACATGGTGAGGACAATGCATCGCACCGGTAGCGAGATATGCGAAAAAGGGGCGATGAGGATTGGAACCCCGCTGAAGCTTCATCCATGAGATGGCTTTGTCTGCAAGGTCCTCGCTCATGTGATAGTCGTGACGGCCGACATACGGCATGACCGGAGTGGTTTGGTCGAACAGCGGTGGTTCGAACTGGCTTGCCTCGGCACTGAGAATCCCATAAAAGCGCTCGAAGCCAAGGCCCGTTGGCCACCGATCAAAGGGGCCTGTGAGCGTCTGCTCGTGGGCGGGCGTGACATGCCACTTGCCGAAGGCCCCCGTCGAATAGCCGTACTGTTTCAGGATCTCGGCAACTGTTGCGGCTTCTTTCGGAATGATGCAGTCGTAACCCGGAAATCCACTCGCCCCCTCGGGAATGTTGCCCATGTGCACGGCGTGATGGTTGCGGCCGGTCAACATCGCGGCACGGGTAGGCGAACACAGTGCTGTCGTATGGAACTGGTTGAAACGCAACCCATTCGCCGCGACACGATCGAGTGCCGGGGTGGGCACCGGACCACCGAAAGTTCCGCACGTACCGAATCCCACATCATCGAGGAGGATCAGAACGATGTTCGGGGCGTCCGCCTCAGGCATGGGCACATCCGGACGTGAGGGCTCTGATTCCTCAATCAATCGACCCATGACGCCGGGGAATGACCCTGTAGGAAACGGGAGAGATGGCCCAACGGGCTTCGTCATTGGCGTACTCCCGCCGACAAGGATTCATGGTCAAAACAACCGCGAACCGTTGCCGCCACCGAAGCATCCCCCGTGATCACGACACTGGCCTCCGGCCACGAGACTTTGCCGCTGAGGATTGCCAGCAGCACTGTGCGAGACAAGACAACCGTCGCCGCGGCACCTCTTCCATCCGTCGGAACAGCAACGCAGTTTCGCACGTGAAGTCCCGCCACCTCACCATCCACCTCGAAACAGAGATGGGCATCGACGCCCGCAGCGCGCGCAGGATCGATCAGCACCCGCAACGTGTGGATGATGTCCCCCGATGCCGTGTGCGCGTTCGCCTTGGACCCAAACGGGTGACCGTAGAACCTGTCCATTGGTCCACTCCTGTCGAGATGACGCGCTCGTGTCAATGTCCAACTGCGAATGTTCGCCGCTGGAGTTCGTTCTGCCACGATGCGCAAACCGCGAGCCAAAAGGTCACGATCCTCCTGCGTGACGGATTCACTGCGAACGAGCCAAGTAGCTAGTTCGAGACCCCAGCGCACATCATTTGTATCGAACGCAACTGAGGCTTGCCGCGCCACCTCGTGCCGCCCACCGAAGCCTTCGATCAGGCGAGCATTTCTGTGGGCTGTCTCCAAAGGAAACAAATGCGACTCGTCGCCGTCGAACCAACCACGCAGCCCCGCATAGATCTGACGAACGTGATGTTCGGCCACGCCGTATCGCTCGCTCGTGAGATAGTCGGAGTCGTAGAGATCGGGCAGCACGACACGTACAGCAATCTCATCGGCGGTCCAGCCCTTGTTGATTCCTCGCACTGTTTGATCCCAAAGAAACTGGAGGGAATCGCGATATCGATTGGCAACCGAAATGATGC
>JBILKS010000199.1:0-3526 GCA_044376595.1 Ilumatobacteraceae bacterium
GATTCCGACACCCAAGCCGATCTGCTGGAGATCGATCGCTCCGATGGTCCCCGCCGAGACCTTTCCTCCGGCTGTCAGGGCCGACTGGATCCAAGCTGGTGAAACTTCTGTGACGTCATTGGGAATCGCGACATTTGCCATTTCGGCAGATTACCGGCTCCCGAGGACTCGAGCCGTGTAGTCGTTGGTGAAAATCTCCTCGGGGTCGAACTTTCGACGGACTTGGTCGAACAGATCCCACTCGGCATAGGACGAGGCCAGATCCTCTGCACCAAGGAAGTGCATCTTTCCCCAGTGGGGTCGACCACCGAAAGAGCACATGATTCCCTCGACGGCGCGGAAATACTCGGCATGGTTCATCCCTGTGAACACGTGAACCGCGATGTAAGCAGTTGTGCGGCCGTAAGCGGTGGACAACGGAATGTCGTCGGCAGCGGCGAATCGCACTTCAACGGGGAAACTCACACGAAATCCACGGCGATCGATGACTGAACGAACTCGACGGAGTGCCTCGGCACAGTTCTCGATGGGGATCGCGTACTCCATTTCGAGAAACTTCACACGCCGCTCGCTGGCAAAAATGCGGTGGCTGTGGTCGGAATACGTAGTGGTTCCGGTGGAAGGCAGAGCGGTTGCCAAACGCGGAATCCACTCCGGCCGCATGCGCCCGACACGACACAATGCGCCGAAGGCCGTGTTCTCCAAAAAGGACTTCTGGAACCACTTCTTTCCTGCAGGCATGGGCCTCGGTGGACCGTCTGTTCGATTGTTGCGCTTCGTCAGCGCCCACCTTGTGTGCGGGATCCAGAAGAACTCAAAATGATCATTCGCCTCAACGTGCCCCCCGAGTCCATCCAGCACTTCTTCGATCTCCATCGGTTGCTCAACTGCGCGGAGCACGAAAGCAGGGACGGTCTTAAGGCGGACGGATGTGATCACGCCCATGGCCCCCAGACTCACCTGTGCACATCGGAAAGCGTCATCTCCGGACAGACGACGGATCTCTCCGCAACCGTCGACCATGGTGAGGGCACAGACCTGCGCCGCCAGACCCTGATGCCTCACGCCGGTGCCATGGGTGGCCGTGGAGATGGCCCCAGCAATGCTCTGGTAAGCGATGTCGCCCATGTTGGCCAAGGCCCGGCCTTGCGTGTGCAGCGCCACATTCAGCTCCGCTATCGAGATCCCTGCACCCACCTCGACTTCCCCTGTCCCTGGGTCGACCCGGCCCACCGCTTTCAAGGCGGAGATATCGACCAAGACGTCGTTCGCAACGGCGATAGAGGTGAAGCTGTGCCCGGATCCCACGACACGCAGACGGGCTTCCAAGTCGAGAGCCTCGCCAACCGCGTCCGATACCTCTTCGGCGTTCTCGACCCGCAACCATCGGCGGGGCTGAGCCACTTGATTCCCAGCCCAGTTGGTCCACTTCCGTGTCGTTGCCACGCGCCCGACAGTAGTCCCCGACTCGCTCGGGGAACTCCGTTGTCGTTTACGGTAGGGGGCGAAAGCGTTACGGTGTAGACGTCGTCGGGCTCTGAACAGCCCGGCAAAAGCATGGAGGGAACATGACTGCAGTCGAGAACAACCCGGGTGTCTCACACTCCAAGGGACCCACAGTTCAAGAGATCCTGAAAACCGACACGCGTCCGGTTCCGAAGTCGTTCCTCGAGTTCGCGAGCCCTTACGTGGGCTCCGAGGATGTGCCCAAGTCTCGATTCACATCTCCGGAGTTTGCTGCCCTTGAAAAAGAGTACGTCTGGATGAAGACCTGGCAGTTCGCCTGTCTCGAGGATGAGATCAAAGAACCCGGCAGCCATGTCGTCTACGACGTCGCTGACGAGTCGCTCATCATCACGCGCGGTGATGATGGCCAGATCCGCGCACTCCACAACGCATGCATGCACCGAGGAACACGCCTCAGCGACGAAAGCGGTCGTGTCTCGTCGTTCGTGTGTCCCTTCCACGGCTGGGAATGGAACGTCAATGGCGATCTGAAGAACATTCCCGGCGAATGGGACTTCCCTCAAATCACGCAGGGCAGCAAGCCCACGTGCCTACCCCAGGCCAAAGTTGCCACATGGGACGGCCTCGTCTTCGTGAACTTCGACCACAACGCACGGCCGTTCGAAGAGTACGCAGCGAAAATGATCGAGCACTTCAAGGACTACCCGCTGTCGAAGCGCTACAAGGCTTTCCATGCCGTCAAGGAAGTGCCAGCAAACTGGAAAGTCGTCATGGAGGCCTTCTCCGAGGGCTACCACGTGATTCTCACCCACCCACAGATCATGTCGTTCTGCGGTGACGAGAACAGCGAATACACCATCTTCCCGGACAACCCCGAGATCAGTCGGTTCTTCAATCCGTTTGGTGTCCAGAGCCCCCACATTGTCGAGCAGTTGAGCGACAAGACCGTGGCCGAGGAGTTCGTGGCGTTCAGCAGTCGCTCCCGTGGCTACACCGATCAGTCACGCCCCGAGGTTCCGAACGATGCACAGGCCCGTGCCTACGTTGCCCAAACGTTCCGCGAACGCATGTCCAGCATGTTCCGCGCCGACCTCGACAACTATTCAGACTCCGAAATGATCGATGCGGTGCTCTACCACATGTTCCCTGCATTTGCCCCGTGGGCCACGATTGGACAGCCCCTCATGTACCGCTGGCGCCCGGGCCGCACGCCCGACACGTCGTTCATGGACGTCATTCGTATGGTGATCGTTCCCGACAACGAGCCCAAGCCCGAGCCAGCGCCCACCACAGTGTTGCGTTACGAGCAAAAGTGGATCGAAGCCCCCGGTATGGCTGGTTTGGCCGACGTCTTCGAACAGGACATGTCGAACATTCCCTTCGTGCAGCAAGGCCTCAAGTCGAGCGGCAAGAAGACCGTCACCTACGGCAACTACATGGAAGGGCGCATCCGCCACTTCCACAAGATGATCGACGACTACATCGACTCGGGACTGAAGGCCGACGGACGCAGCCCCGAAGAACTCGACAAATTCCGTGTCGGGACAGAGGGCTAGTCGACGCTCCTAATCCGCTGATGGAAACCCCTCGCAACTAACCTGTTGCGGGGGGTTTTCTCATGTTGACAGTTCACGAGGCTGGTCAAGTGTTCGTCGATCCGTCGGCATACGCCGACGAGGACCGTTTTCACGATGCCTGCTCAGTCTTGCGCCGAGAGAGTCCGGTGCACCTCGTGGAACACGACAACTTCAACCCCTTCTTTGCACTGACCCGCCACGCCGATGTTTTGTCGGTGGAGTTGCAAAACAGTGTCTTTCTCAACGAGCCTCGCCCGATTCTCGGGGACAGGGCAACCGACCGACGCGCGGCCGAACAGGGTCATCTGTTGCGCACCCTCGTGCACGTGGACGATCCCGAACACCGAATGCTCCGGGGAGTGACCTCGGAATGGTTTCTCCCCAAGAGCCTCGCACGCCTCGAAGCGCGCTTGGCAAGCCTCGCACGACATTCGGTCGACCACATGATGTCGCTCGGAGGCTCTTGTGACTTCGCTCGGGAC
>JBILKS010000200.1:0-3523 GCA_044376595.1 Ilumatobacteraceae bacterium
GCGACTCGGCATCAATGCCTTGCGTGGCAGGGCACAGTTCGGGATGTCGCGCATAGTGCTCGACCAGGGCCTGCAAAAGCGTGATCACGGCATTGGCCTGAGCCTGCGATTCGGGTCGCAGGTAGATGCGTTCGTAGTTGAACTGGCGGAACGAGCCGAGAGCTTCAGCAATGCCGTCGGTCATGCCGATGCGGCCGGTGTGCAATGCGGCGTCGAGCATGCCGGTGATGAACGTGGAGATCTGTTGTGCGCGACTGGTTCCGCAGCGCTCGCGCACGATGGCGGGAAGATCGGCACCGATCACGATGCCTGTGGCGACGGCATCTTCGAAGTCGTGGCACACATACGCGATGCGGTCTGCCCACGAGACCACTTCGCCTTCGGGGGTGAGAGGTGCGGGCCGCGACCACGAGTGGTTGCGGATGCCATCGAGTGTTTCCCGACACAGATTGAGGGGGGCAAGGGTGATGTCGGCGCCCCACAGTGCGTGGTCGTAGCCGCCCGGGACGTAGGGGCTGAGGGCGTCTTCGCTTGCATGGCCTCCGGGTCCGTGTCCGCAATCGTGCCCGAGGGCGATGGCCTCTGTGAGCGCCACGTTGAGACCCAGTGCCCGGGAGATGGCTGTGGCAACTTGTGCAACTTCGAGCGCGTGGGTGAGTCGGGTGCGCTGGTGGTCGTCGGGGAAGACGAAGACTTGGGTCTTGCCGGCGAGTCGACGGAATGCCGCGGCATGCAGGATGCGGTCGCGATCGCGCTCGAAACACGTACGGAAAGGGTCGGCTTCTTCTTGTCGCAGGCGGATGCCCGCGCCCAGTGAACGCGTGGCTGCAGGGCTGAGCGCTTGGGACTCGTGGTCTTCTCGCTCTTCGCGATGCACAAGAGTTTGGCGGCCTGTGGAGGCCATTGAGTCGGCGTGCGCGAATCGCACGCCCTGGCCGGTGTGGGTGAGGGTGTGTCCGGCCATGGTGGAGGCCCACACGTTGGCACGAGTCTCGTTGTCACCCACGAAAGAAACGATACGTCACGGGTGTCCACCGTTAGCCTGATCATTGATCATGAGTGCCTTTGTCGACGAAAGCCAACTGAATGTACGTGCCGGCGATGGCGGAGCCGGCTGCGTCAGTTTCCGTCGCGAGGGCCCCGTTGCCTTCGGTGGGCCCAATGGTGGCGATGGTGGCAGGGGTGGCGAGATTTGGCTGGTTGCGGATCGCAACGTGGCATCGCTCTTGGCCTTTCGTGACCACCCGCACAGGCGTGCAGACGACGGGGTCCACGGCCAGGGCAAGGATCTTCACGGCCGTGCGGGCAAAGACCTGCACGTCAAGGTGCCCGAGGGCACTGTGATCAAGGATCTCTACACAGGTGAAGTGCTGGCCGACCTGGTGCACCACGGCGACACGTGGTGTGCGGTGCACGGCGGACGCGGCGGACGCGGCAACTCACGTTTCTTGGCCAACCGTCGTCGTGCTCCCAAGTTCGCCGAGCAGGGCGAGGTGGGCGAAGAGCGTTGGCTGAAGTTGGAGCTCAAGTTGATGGCCGACGTTGCCTTGGTGGGTTTCCCCAACGCCGGCAAGAGCACGTTCATCAGCGCCATCTCTGCGGCAAAGCCGAAGATCGCCAACTATCCCTTCACCACTCTCGAGCCGCACCTCGGTGTCGTGCGCATCGACGACTCCACGGAGTTCGTGGTGGCCGACATCCCGGGCATCATCGAGGGAGCCAGCGAAGGTCGCGGGCTTGGTCATCAGTTCTTGCGTCACGTCGAACGTGCCCGCGCACTGTGTGTTCTCATCGACCTTGCGCCGATGGACGGCATGTCTCCCGACGAGCAAGAGCGAATCTTGCTGCACGAGCTGGGGGCCTATGAACCGGAGTTGCTGAAGCGCCCCCGGGTGGTTGTGGGCAGCAAAATCGACGTTGCCGATCCCGCGGTGATTGCGGCATGGGATGGCCTCACCATGTCGTCGGTGACCCGTCAGGGAGTCAAGACCGTTGTAGGACGTTTGGCCCAGATCGTTGCCGAAGCACGCAACGCCGAACCCGTGCGTGAGGCAACGGTGATTCTGCGACCGCTGCCCGAGGGCACCTATGTCGAGCGTGTCGGCGAGGGAGAGTTCCGTGTGCGCGGACGCAATGCAGAACGCACCGTTGCGCTGAACGACATCACGTCCCCCGAAGCGCTGAACTACATCGACGAACGACTGAAGAAGATGGGAGTCGGGCGTCTTCTGTCGCGTGCGGGCGCCCAAGACGGTGACATCGTGTGGATCGGAGAGTTTTCCTTCGAGTACAGCCCGGAGCTGTCATGAACGCCACGGCAGCGCGCCGGGCTGTCGTCAAGGTGGGCACCAGTTCGGTCACCCACGACAACGGCACCATCAACGCCGAGTTGGTGAGTTCGCTCTGCGGGCAGATTGCGGCACTGAAGTCCGACGGCCACGAGATTCTCCTGGTGTCCAGTGGTGCAGTATCGGCCGGAGTGGCGGCATTGGGCCTGTCCGAGCGCCCCAGTGACATCGGCACTCTGCAGGCACTCGCCGCCATCGGCCAAAGCCGCTTGATGCAGCACTACAACGAGGTGTTCGCATTGCATTCGCTGGTGGCCGCGCAGGTATTGCTGGTGCCCCACGACTTTGGTGACCGTCAACAGTATTTGCACGCGCGCAACACGATGTTGCGTCTCATTGAGTTGGGCGTCGTTCCCATCATCAACGAAAACGATGCCATTGCCAACGACGAGATTCGTTTCGGTGACAACGATCGCATCGCCGCTTTGGTGGCCCACAGCGTTGCTGCCGACGTGCTGGTGCTGTTGACCGACCAAGAGGGCCTGTACACCAAGGATCCGCGTCACAATGCCGATGCCGAGTTGATACGGGTGGTGCAATCCGACGACAACCTGATGTCGGTCTCCGCCGGCAGTGCCGGTACCGCCCGTGGCAGTGGCGGAATGGCCTCGAAACTGTCGGCCGCCCGCATCGCTTCGTGGTCCGGCATCCGCACGGTGATTGGCCGGGCCAATCGCGAGAGTGTGGTGGTCGACGCCGTGTGTGGCGAGTCTGGTGGCGCCGGAGTTGGCACCACCTTCCTCGGTCGCGACCGTCAACTTTCTGCCCGAAAGCTGTGGATCGCCTTCGCCGCCAACAGTGAAGGATGGGTCACGATCGACACAGGTGCCGTGGGTGCAGTCACGGCGCGGGGAACATCGCTTCTCTCACCCGGTGTGGTGGCGGTGTCCGGCAGTTTCGTCGCGGGCGACATCATCGACGTTCTCGATCCAAACGGAGCCGTGATTGCTCGCGGAACAGCAGCCATGTCGCATGCGGAGTTGCGCGACGTAATGGGCAAGCGGGCGTCTGATCTGCCCGATGGTTCGTCGTCGATGGTGGTTCATCGCGACGAGATGGTGGTGCTCACCGAGTTGGCCTAAGGCGCCGCATCAACTGGTGCGTCTCTGGGACTTTGAACACCGACAGCAATCCCACGTACGCACCCAGGCCGAACAGATAGCTCGCGATCACCC
>JBILKS010000201.1:0-3518 GCA_044376595.1 Ilumatobacteraceae bacterium
TCGGCTTCGGCGAGAGCACCGGGGTTGGTGGCCTGACGCATGAAGTTCTCGAGATTGTCGAGTTCACCCAGCTCTTGCATGGCCTGCATCGCCTCGCCCATGCCCATGGGGTCTTCGCCGCTGAACTGGTACTGCCGATCCCAGCCGGCATCGGGAAACATGCCCTGGAGGTGCTGGCCAAGACGATCAGCCTGCCAACGCAGGTCCATGTCGTCCATCAACTGCTCGGAGAGCTGCTGCAGTTGCGCCCGCTGTTCCGGCGTCATTGAGTTCATCATCGCCTGCATCGCCGCCATGCGCTGCGCCATGATCTCCAACAACTCATCGAGAGTCTCGGGATTCTCGGGGAAGAAATCTCCGAATTCCTCCATAAACCTTTCGAAGCCGGGATCTTCGCCCTGTTCGCGACGGTCCAACATGTCGTTCAACGCAGCCATCATGTCTTTCATGCGCTGCATGTCTTGGGGTTGCATGTTCTCCATGGCCCCCGACATCTGATCGACGAATTGCTGCATCAACTGCTCGCGCAACTTGTCCATCAGTTCGTCGAAACGTTGCTGAGCCTCGGTGGACTGGAAGTCGTAGTTCTGCAGTCCGCGCACCTTGCCGGCCAGATCCTGGGGCAGCATGTCGAGCTCCATGTGATGTTCCGTGGCGGCATCGCGAGCCGTCGATGCACGGCGCTCGTCACCACTGGTGTTTGCCTCGGCGACGTTCTTGTCGAGTTGATGACGCTCTTCGTTGACGATGTCGTCGAGGGCCTGGGAGATCTCGCTGTAGACGCCGCCAAGGTCGGAGCGTTCGAGAAGGTCTTCGCGTCGTTCGCGGATCTTGTCCATCATTTCGCGCATTCCGGCAACGCGCTCGCCATTGCGGTCCTTCATCCCCTGCTGCATGATGCGCCGCAGGGCACTGTTCACGTCACCGTGGTAGAGAAGGTCGTCGGTGACCGCCTCGAGCAACGCGTCGGCATCGATGTCGAATCCTTTTTGACTTCCGTCCCAACGTGAATATGTGAAACGGGTGGACATGAATCCAACCTAGTTCGCCTAACCTGAGGGGTGCATGCGCGTACCCCGGACATTTGCCTTCGTCGACCTCTCAGGCTTCACGCATTTCACCGAGACCCAAGGCGACGACGCCGCTGGCAAGTTGCTGGCCTCCTTTCGCTCCGTTGCCCGCGATGTGGCATCCGAACGTGGTGTACGTATCGCCAAGTGGCTGGGAGACGGCCTGATGGTGGTTTCCGTCGACCAGTCCGATGCCGTGGTCTTTGCCATGGAGCTCCAAAGTCGTGCCGCCACCGCCTGCGCTCCGCTCACGCTGCGCATCGGTCTGGCCACGGGTTACGCCCTGCTGTTCGAGGGTGACGACTACATCGGCTCGGCCGTCAACACCGCAGCTCGCCTGTGCGATGCGGCCGGCGCTTTCGAGGTGCTGATTCCCCGCGACCAGCTCGAAGAACTCCCCGAGGGTGTCAGGGCCGACACACACTCGCCTCTCGACCTGCGCGGCTTCGTCGAGCCTCTCGAAGTGTGTGCGCTCACCGGCGACCCCGTGCTCACCGATCGGAATGACACCGGCGAGCTGTGGACTCGTTCGCCGTTCGTGATGTGACCGTGGCCCAAGCCGGTTTTCGACTCACTTTTTCCGAGACATCACAGCAACGCGACACGGACCTCTCCCATGCAGCATCGTTGGCCGCTGCCGGGCTCTCCGCGGTGCGCGTGCGCATCGCCTGGCAGATCCTCGCCCCCACCTCCGACAAGACCAACGATCGCACTCGCGAAGAACTCACCGAGTACGTAGCGGCCCTCGCAGGACTGGGTCTTGACGTGTGGCCCACACTGTGCGGTACCCGGCTCCCCGGATGGTTTCTCGACGAGGGGGGCTTCAGCGACACCAAAATCACCGAACGGTCCTGGCCTCGTTATGTCGACACTCTGGCCGAAGACATCGGCGACATCGTCGCCGGCTGGATTCCCTTCGAAGCACCAATGGCACTCGCTCTCACGTGGCGCGGCGATCCCACCGGGCCGATCGATGCCAAGTTTGCCGACGCTTTCGGAGGCATCGTGCGCTCGTGGACACAAGCGGCACGACTTCTACGTGGAAACCCCCTGATGTTGGCGCTCGACATTCAACATTCCGGTTGCACGAGCGACATGCGTCAAGTGTGGATCGAGGCCATCACCCGGGGAATGCTCGCCATTCCCGGTCGGATGTCGCGGGAACTCGATGACCTCCAACACAGCGCCACTGACATCGCACTCAGCACCAACGACGCAACGATCCTCGACGACTCGTCCGCACTGCACAGATGGAGTGAGCAGACGCTGCAGCATCTCTTCTGGTTCGCCGAGACGTTCGGCCCAACTCCCCTGTCGATAGCCGCTCTTCCCGACGCCTCCACCGAAACACAACACGAGGACCTGATCGCGGGAGTTCAACAACTGTCCACCGAGGCTGCTTCGGGTGGTGCCCCGCTGCGACACATCTTTCTCGGCGACGCCGGCCGCGTCGCCGCTCTGAGAGAACCTCCGTCAGGCCTTTGAGCGGTATGTAGCCCGCGGTCCGGAGGCGTCTTTGTTGAGGCGCTTGGACAAGTGCAGGCCTTCGAGAACGAACTCGACCGCGCTGGCCTGCATGGCCGGCGAGTCGTTGGCATCGACGAAGACCTTCACCACGGCTGCGAGCGCGGGAATCTCGTTCATCAACGCCACCAGTTGGGCCGATGACACGTCTTCTCCGGCGTGCACGGTGACCCCCGACTCGAATGCCGCAAGGATTTCGTTCACCTGCTCCACACGTACCGCAGAGGGCGTGGCGATCTTCTTGTACACCTGAAGCACGGCGCTCTTCACCAAGTGCTCGAGAATCGCACCTTCGCGGCCGTCGTCGAGTGTTTCCACTTCGACCTTGCCCGATGTGGATGCCGCCAGAGCCTCGAGGTCGCTGACGCGCGGGGCCACATCGGTGTCCCCGGCGCGCAGAGCGCGGCGGATGGCGTTGGCAGTCATGATCTCGTAGTTGCTGACCGAAAGACGCACGCTGACACCGCTGCGCTGACTGATGTTGTTGCTGGCACGCGCCAAATGGCTGAAGGTCGCAATGACTTCTTCCATGAAGTGTGGCACCCGCACCTTGACGTCGCCGATGCTGGCCGGACGAGCTTCTTGGCGCACGATCTCGACTTCGGTGGAAACCTCGAGTGGGTAGTGCGTGCGGATCTGGCTGCCGAAGCGATCTTTCAACGGGGTGATGATGCGGCCGCGGTTGGTGTAGTCGTCGGGGTTGGCCGACGCCACCAACATGATGTCCAGGGGAAGACGAATCTTGTAGCCACGAATCTGCACGTCGCGCTCTTCGAGAACGTTCAACAAACCGACCTGAATACGCTCGGAAAGATCGGGCAACTCGTTGATGGCAAAAATGCCGCGGTTGGTGCGCGGAACGAGGCCGTAATGCAGCGTGAGTTCATCGGAGAGATAACGACCTTCAGCCACCTTGATGGGGTC
>JBILKS010000012.1:0-11056 GCA_044376595.1 Ilumatobacteraceae bacterium
GAGGCGGCCCTTCGAGGTTTGACCTTCGATCTTTTCCATGAAGGGTTCGAGGTGGGCAACCGCTGTTTTCATGGTTTCGGCGCTCTGCAAGACGAAGGGCAACTGCATCTGGCCCGAGCCGAAGAGTTCGCCCACGACCTTCATGCCTTCGAGAAGGATGTTGTTGATGATGTCGAGGGGGGCGATGCCTTGCGCCATGGCCGTGTCGAGATCGTCGGTGAGCCCGTCGCGCTCGGCGTCGATGATGCGCTGTTTCAGGATCTTCTCGAGGGGCCAGTCGCTGCGATCTTCCTTTTCGGCATGCACTGCCTGTACGTCTTCGAACATGTTGAGCAGAGCCGTGAGTGCATCTTCGCCGTTGTAGGGCTGGTCGAAGATGAGCGCGCGACAGGCGTCTTTGTGTTCGTCGGCGATGCGCGACAACGGAAGAATCTTGCTGGCGTGCACGATGGCCGAATCGAGACCGGCCTCCACGCACTCGGCAAGAAACACGCTGTTGAGCACCTGACGCAAGGCCGGCTTGAGGCCGAAGCTCACGTTGGAGAGGCCGAGGGTGGTGAAAGACCCGGGGATTTCACTCTTGATCCGGCGAATGGCTTCGATGGTGGCGATGCCGTCGCGGCGAAGATCGGCATCGCCCGTGCCCAAGGGGAACGTGAGTGCGTCGAAGATGAGGTCGGTGGCACGCAGGCCGTAGCGCTCGGTGGCGATCTGGTGAAGGCGATGGGCGACTTCCATCTTCCATTCCACGTCACGCGCCTGTCCGCGCTCGTCGATCAAGAGGCAGACCACGGCGGCACCGAAGTCGCGAGCGAGGGTGAACACGCGATCCAGACGGCTGCCGGGTTCGTCACCGTCTTCCAGGTTGGCCGAGTTGAGGACGGCGCGGCCGCCGTTGTGCAGCAAGCCTGCTTCCATCACCTGCGGCTCGGTGCTGTCGAGAACAAGGGGCACGCTGACCTGCGAGGCGAAGCGAGCGGCGATGCTGTCCATGTCGACCGTGCCGTCACGGCCCACATAGTCGACACACACGTCGATGACGTGAGCACCCTCGCGCACCTGTTCGCTGCCCATCTTGGTGCAACCGTCCCAATCCTCGGTCAGCATGAGATCGCGGAAGGCCTTGGATCCATTCGTGTTGGTGCGCTCGCCGATGATGAGGATGGAGTTGTCCTGACGGATGGGCACGGGTGAGTACAGCGACGTGAGCGATGGCTCAAGCGTGGGTGTGCGCTTTGCCGGGGTGACGTTTCGCACCGCTTCGACAACTTGGCGCAGGTGTTCCGGCGTGGTTCCGCAACATCCGCCCACGATGGTGATGCCCAGATCCTCGACGTGATGCCTGTGGAACTTGGCGAGTTCTGCGGGGGTGAGGTCGTAGTGGGTCTTGCCGTCGAGGACGCTGGGCAGGCCGGCGTTGGGCAGAACCGAAATAGGAATGGGCGAGTGGTGCGAGAGGTGCCGCAGGTGTTCCTGCATTTCCGCCGGGCCGGTGGCGCAGTTGATGCCGATGACGTCGGGGCGCATCGCCTCGAGTGCCACCAAAGCCGCGCCAATTTCGGTTCCGACAAGCATGCGTCCGGTGGTTTCCATGGTGACCTGCACCTGGATGGGCACTTCGCGTCCCACCGTCTTCATGGCGGTGCGGCAGGCCTGCATCGCAGCTTTGATCTGCAGCAGATCCATGCACGTTTCGATGAGGAACAGGTCGCTGCCTCCGTCGAGCAGGCCACGAGCCTGTTCTTCGTAGGAGTCGCGCAGTTCCTTGAAAGAGATGTGGCCGAGACTGGGCAACTTGGTTCCCGGTCCGATGGATCCGGCAACGAAGCGGCTGCGTCCGTCGGTGGCGAAGTTGTCGGCCACCTCACGCGCGAGACGCGCCGATGCGACGTTCAGCTCGTAGGACTTCTCGGGGATGTTGTACTCGGTGAGCACGGTGGAAAAGGAACCGAAGCTGGCGGTCTCCACGGCATCGACACCCACGGAAAGGAAGGCTTCGTGCATCGAGCGAATCACATCGGGGCGGGTGAGACAGAGCATTTCGTTGCATCCCTCGAGCGATGCGCCTCCGAAATCGTCGGGTCCAAGATCGAGACCCTGAACGAAGGTGCCAAAAGCGCCGTCGAACACGATGACGCGTTCATTCACTGCCTCGAGATACGTCTGCCTTTTCATGACTTCATCAAGTTATCGGGACACGATCAGGTGGGCATGACTATGTGGCAGTAGCGTCGGAGTCACATGGCACGCGAACGCATTTACACACGTGATGGTGACGACGGCACGACAGGCCTTTTCTACGGGGGCAGAGTTGCCAAAGACTCCGAACTTCCGCGGGCCTACGGCACCGTCGACGAGGCGCAAGCCGTACTGGGCCTGGCCCGCAGCGCGGCACTCAACAACTCGTACGACGAACGGTCGCAGGAAGTGGCATCGATGTTGGTGCCCTTCATGCGTGATCTGTGGGTGCTGATGGCCGAACTCGCCACTTTGCCCGCGAACCGCTCGAAGTTGGTTCCCGAGCAGTCGTGTGTCTCGGCCGCAATGGTGGTGAAGATGGAAGAGCTCATCGACCACCTCGACACACAGTTCGAACATCCCACCGAGTTCGTCGTTCCGGGTGAGCATCCTGTGTCGGCATGGCTGGATCTGGCTCGCACGGTCGTGCGCCGCGCCGAGCGACATTCTTTCGCCGCCGCACCGCCGCCCTCTCATGTTGTGCCGTATCTCAACCGACTCTCCGACCTGTTGTGGACGATGGCACGCTGGCAAGAGGGAAAGAGCCGTACGGTTCGCTCAGTAGAGTGAGCACGTGAGCATCTCTTTCAAGATTTCCCGTTCCACCAACATCAGTGCCGATGCGGTTGGCATCGCAGTACCCACCGAGGGGCCGGTTCCGGCGGCCGTGGGTCTCGGCCGGCGAGAACTGTCGGATCGCGGCTTTGACGGCAAGGTGGGACAGACGCTGGTTCTCCATGGCTTGGGCGGCTCCAAAGTCGTGATTGCCGTGGGCGTTGGCGATGCCACAAAGTACGGAACCACTGAAGCGCGCAATGCCGCCGCGGCTCTTGCTCGTGCGGCGGGCAGAGCCGGCACATTGGTCACCGGCCTGGCAGATATCGGTCGGGGCAACAAGGCCGACATTGCTCAGGCTGTGGTCGAAGGCATTCGATTGGCCACGCATCGTTACGTCGACCTGAAGAACGACAAGTCCGGCGCCACCAAGTTGAGTGAGGTGTCACTCGCCGCATCCGCTGCGAACGTTGCTGCGGTCACCCGCGGCATGAAGCGCGGCACGGTGGTTGCCGATGCTGTGTGCATGGCTCGTGATCTTGCCAACATGCCCCCCGCATACCTCACGGCCCGCATGATGGCCGAGCGCGCCGTGGAGATTGCCAACGCCACAGGTCTCGGCGTCAAGGTCTACGACAAGGATCAACTCCAGCAGATGGGTTGTGGCGGAATCATCGGCGTGAACAAGGGCAGCACCGAGCCGCCACGCATGGTGCAGCTCACCTATGTTCCCGAGCGCGGGGCGGGTGCCTCGCGGGGCAAGAAGCCGCACGTGATTCTGGTGGGCAAGGGTGTGATGTACGACTCGGGTGGCATCAGCCTGAAACCATCCGATCCGTCGCACGCGGTGATGAAAATGGACATGAGCGGCGCGGCCGCAGTGTTGGCCACCATGAGCACGTTGTCATCCTTGAACTGCAAGACGCAGGTCACCGCCTACCTCATGTGCACCGACAACATGCCTTCGGGAAGTGCGCTCAAGTTGGGCGATGTGCTCACCATGCGCAACGGCAAGACGGTCGAGATTCACAACACCGACGCCGAGGGTCGTTTGATCCTGGCCGACGGGTTGTCGCTTGCGGCGGAAGACAAGCCCAGCGCCATCATCAACATCGCCACGCTCACCGGAGCCTGCATGGTGGCATTGGGTGAGAAGGTTGCCGGCGTGCTGGGAAACAACGATGCCTTGGTTTCGCAGTTGCAAAACGCCTCGAAGCGTGTCGACGAGCCGATTTGGCAGCTTCCCCTCGTCAAGGAATACCGCAATCTTCTCGACTCCACGGTGGCCGACATGCGCAACATCGGTGGGCCCTACGGCGGAACCATCACCGCGGGTCTGTTCCTCAGCGAATTCGTGGGCAACGTACCGTGGGCGCACCTCGACATCGCCGGGCCGATGAAGGTCGACGGCGACAGTGGCTGGATGCAGAAGGGTGCCACCGCATTCGGAACTCGTTTGCTCATCGACACGGTCAACAACTTCACGCGACCCTGAGTACACCGTTCAGCGCACCCACAGTTCGTGAGCATCACGAAGGTGTTGGGGGAGTTTCTGCAGGTTTCTCGTTCCCAGTTGGGGAACTCGCGTGCGCACGGCCAAGCCATACGAGTAGCTCTGAGCCACACCGAACAACGTGAGTCTTTCCATCGCGCGCAGGAACGGACATTCCTTGTCGGTGCGAAACGTGAGGCCCAGCGCAGCCGCGGTGTCGGGAAGGTTCAGTTCATAGCCATCGGGATAGTGGTCGAATCCGCTCACCAGACGTCGCAGCAGCCATGTTGCAGTTGGTCCCAGGATGCCCAGCCAGAACTGCTCGACGTATTCGCTTCGAACAGGATGCCCAGAGGCATCGATCACCGGATCAAGCCACGGATAGACGATCAAGGTTTCTCCGCTGACGCCCAATCGGTCGGCAGGGGAGAGTGTGCGTGTGAGATGTGCATTGGTCATGTCTCCGTGTGTGCGTGAGAGTGGGTAACTTCGCTTCATGAACACGGACGGGTCGGTCGGCGCAGCAGGGTTGGTTGAAGCAGCGAGGGCAATCATCGACGCCGCTCAGCGTGTGACGGTGCTGACCGGTGCGGGCATCTCCACGAGTTCGGGCATCCCTGATTTCCGCGGACCGAACGGTGTGTGGACGAAGAACCCCGCAGCCGAAAAGATGGCCACACTCAGTCATTATTTGTCCGAGCCCGAGGTGCGCAAGTTCGCCTGGCAGAACCGGGTCAACTCGCCGGCTTGGAATGCTCAGCCGAATGCCGGACATCTGGCGTTGGTGGATCTCGAGCGTTCCGGTCGCCTGCACGCATTGATCACGCAGAACATCGACGAGTTGCATCAACGGGCGGGGAACGACCCCAATCGCGTGATCGAGGTGCACGGCACCATGTTCACCAGCGTGTGCTGGGGCTGTGGCGACAAGATGCCGATGGCGGCTGTCTTGGAACGTGTCAGGGCGGGTGAAGAAGACCCCGCCTGTTTGTTGTGCAGTGGCGTGCTGAAGAGTGACACCATCAGCTTCGGCCAGTCGCTGGTTCCCGCGGTGATCGACAGGGCAATGGCGGCCAGCGAAGCGTGCGACGTGTTTCTGGCCATCGGCTCGACATTGTCGGTGTTTCCCGCGGCCAACACCGTCCCTCGGGCCAAAGCGGCGGGCGCCAAGATCGTGATCGTCAATGGTGCCCCAACGGAGATGGACAGGTACGCAGACGTCATAGTGATGGGTGACATCGGCGAAGTTCTGCCACGCATCGTGGGCACCCTGCCGTAGCGCAAATCCCGACCAAAAGGGTAGGCTTTTGGCATGGCAACTTTCCGAGACCTTCTTTCGCAGGCCAAGGGTCAGATCACGGAGATCGACACCAACGAGGCCCAGAAGCGCATCGATGCCGGTGGCGTTGTGGTGCTCGACGTCCGCGAGCCCGATGAGTTCGAGCAGGGAGCGTTGTCGGGTGTCTTGCACATTCCCCGGGGCCACCTCGAAGCGCAGATCGAAGGTCGCATCACCGACAAAGACGCGCCGGTCATCGTGTATTGCGCCGGTGGCGTTCGTAGTGCCTTTGCCGCCAAGACATTGGGAGAGATGGGTTATTCCAATGTTCTTTCCATGGATGGTGGATTCGGAAGGTGGAAGGACGAAGGCAAGCCGTGGAAGTTGCCGGTGCAGCTGACCCCCGATCAGCGCAATCGGTACCAACGCCATCTCTTGTTGCCCGAAGTCGGTGTTGAAGGTCAGGCCAAGTTGCTGGGATCCAAGGTTCTCATGCTCGGCGCAGGCGGCCTTGGTTCACCCGCGGCGCTCTATCTGGCTGCGGCCGGCGTGGGCACCATCGGCATCATCGACATGGATGTAGTGGATGCTTCGAACCTCCAGCGTCAGATCCTGCACAATCTCGATCGCATCGGTGACCGCAAAGTTGATTCTGCAAAGAAAACGTTGACGCTGATGAACCCCGACATCAACGTGGTCACCTACGACACACGTCTCGATGCCAGCAACATCATGGACATCATCGCGGGCTACGACGTGATCGTCGACGGCGCCGACAACTTCCCCAGCCGCTATCTGTTGAACGATGCAAGTGTGAAGTTGGGTATTCCCGTCGTGCACGGTTCGATCTTCCGCTTCGAGGGAATGGTGAGCGTTTTCCACCCGCTGCGTGGGCCCACGTATCGCGACATGGTGCCCGAGCCGCCGCCGGCCGAACTTGCCCCGTCGTGTGCAGAAGCCGGAGTCTTGGGCGTGCTTCCGGGCATCGTTGGTTCGATTCAGGCACTCGAGACGATCAAGTTGATCCTCGACTTGGGTGAGCCGTTGATCGGTCGCATCATGGCGGTGGACACCACCGAGATGGTGTTCCGCACCTTCAACCTGCGTGTCGACCCGGACAACCCTGTGACATACGCCAACCGCGACCGCATCCAGGTGAAGGATCTCGAAGGACTCTGCGGTCCGCAGATGTCCCACTAGAAACTCTCTGCGGTCCGCTTCATTATTAGGCTGGGTGGGTGCCGAGTTCCCCCCGACATATTGCAGTGGTAGGAGCCGGTTTTTCCGGTGCAGTGATGGCTCGCGAACTGGCCGAGGCTGGTCATCGGGTCGACGTGTTCGACGCGAGGGATCATGTGGCGGGCAACTGTCACACCGAACGCCAAGACGGCGATGTCATGGTCCATGTGTACGGGCCGCACATTTTCCACACGGCTCACCAGCACGTGTGGGAGTACATCAATCGCTTCGGTGTGATGATGCCGTACAACCACCGTGTCAAGGCCACCACCCAAGGCAAGGTCTTCTCGTTGCCGGTGAACCTGCTCACCATCAACCAGTTCTTCGACAAGACGATGTCGCCGGCGCAGGCCGAAGCGTTCATCGCCGCGCAGGCCGACACCACGATGACGGACCCCCAAACCTTCCGTGAGCAGGGGCTGCGCTTTGTCGGACCCGACCTGTACGCGGCTTTTTTCGATGGATACACCCGCAAGCAGTGGGGTGTCGACCCTGACGAGTTGCCGGCCAGCATCCTTGCCCGGTTGCCGGTGCGCTTCAACTACGAGGATTCGTACTTCAACCATCCGTTCCAGGCCATTCCACGTGATGGATACACGCCCATCGTCCAGAACATCCTCGACCACTCCAACATCCATGTCACCTTGGGAGTCTCGAAGAGTCGTGCAGAGCTCGCGGACTTCGACCATGTCGTGTGGAGCGGCCCGATCGATGCCTATTTCGGCTTCGAGCATGGTCGGCTGGGTTATCGCACGCTCGATTTCGAGCGTCAGGTGCACGATGGCGACTTCCAGGGATGTCCGGTGATGAACTACTGCGACCCCGACGTGCCGTACACGCGGATCACCGAACACAAGCATTTCGCCCCGTGGGAACAGCACGAAAAGACGGTCACGTACCACGAATACAGCCGCCTCTGCGGTGAAGCCGACGTTCCGTACTATCCCATTCGACTCGTGAAGGAAAAGGATCAGCTGCGTCAGTACGTCGACATGGTGTCGTCGCTGTCGAACATCACCTTCGTGGGTCGTCTCGGTACGTATCGTTATCTCGACATGGACGTCACGATTCACGAAGCACTGGGTGCCGTGCAGGCCCTGTTGGGTGCATGGGATTCCGGCAGCGCCCCCGCTCCTTTCTCGGTGGATCCGTTGTGAGTACCGCCACATTTCCTGAAGCCCAGTTGTTGCAGCGCATCCTGCCTGCGGGTCCCGATGTGTTGGAGCCACCGCTCTACGAGCGCATCAACGGTGATGTGCAATCCTTCGATACCTACTTCGGTGTCTTCCACGCGGCACGTTGGAGGCGCAAGACATCGGTGGCCGATCTCCACGTCGAAGTCGCAGTCGATGGCCCATGTGACATCGAGCTGATTTCGGTCAAGCGCCTCAAGGAACATGTCGTCGAATCACGACACATGTCAGCCGCAGGATCTGTCTCGCTGCGTGTCTGCCATCTGCCCGACACCAACGTGGACTCGTACTACGTGTCCATTCGCGGAGCAAAACTGGTGAGTGGTGGTTGGTATGCCAGCAATGCACCCACGCGTGACGTTCATCTGAATGCCGTGATCACCACATTCAACCGACAACCGTATGTGCTGGCAAACATCGAGCGCATGCGCAAACTCGTGGCGGAGGTTCCCTCGATTGCCTCCGCATTCCGTGCCACTATCGTCGACAATGGCCGCAATCTCGAGGTTCCTGCGGGCGGCAATCTGCACTACACAGTCATTCCGAATCCCAATCTCGGCGGTGCCGGTGGTTTCGCTCGCGGGCTCATCCATGCCCGTCACGACTCCTGGAGCACGCATGTGCTGTTCATGGACGACGACATCTCCATGGAAGTCGAGTCTCTCGTTCGGACCATTGCTCTTTTCCGCTACTCCTCGGATCCGCAACTCTGTGTTCACGGTGCCATGATTTCCGAAGAGATTCCGTGGATGCAGTTCGAGGCCGGCGCCCACTATGCGTGGCGATACACCTACCCGTTGCGTGCCATTGGCCGCGAAGACGATCTGCGTGATCGCATCAACGTCTTGGCCGACGATCCGGAGCCCGAGTTCGAATACACGGCGTGGTGGTTCACTGCGTTTCCCATCGAAGTCGCCAAGGACAATCCCGTGCCTGTCTTCGTCCGCGGCGACGACGTCGCCTTCGGTCTCATGCACACCGGTGAGCACACCATCACCATGAAGGGTGTTGCCGTGTGGCATGCCGACTTCGCGCTGAAGAACGGCCCCATGACTCTGTACTACGAAACACGCAACATGCTGTTGATCGAAACGCTCGTGTACGACAAGCACCGGTGGTATCACACGGCATACCGAACATTGTCGTTCGGCTTCCGCAACCTGTTTTCGTTGCGCTACGCCAGTCTCGAGTACATGCTGAAGGGCCTCGACCACTATCTCGAAGGCCCTGAATTCTGGCGCAACGTCGACCACTCGGCCATGCACGACGAGGTGCGCACGTGTCCGGAAGAAAAGGCGGGTCCATTGTCGCCCGAACTCGGCGCCATGCCCGTTCCGCCCGGAATCCCCAAGCCGATTCGACTTCTCGGCTTCATCGCCGCGGTGCCTCTCGTGGGTGGCTACATCCTGCCGAAGTGGATCTTGCGCAAGAAGGTTGCCGTGGCTCCCATCAACTCGCGTGCAGTGGGCCTGGCTACGCGGAGCACATCCATTCTGCATCGGCATCCGCGTCTCGACGAGGGCTATGTGTTGGAGCGCGACCCTCAACGCTTCTGGGCCGACATGCGCGCCCTGAGAAAGAGTCTCATGCGACTGCGTCGCGAGTATCCGCGACTCAAGCGTGAATATCGCGCGTATTACCCGGAGATGGTGAGCGACAAGGCATGGGCCGAGCGCTTTGGCGTCAGTTTGTCCGACTTGACGTCGTCATCAACGCCATCCAGGTGACGCGGTTCACGACTCCGTTCGAGCGGATGTTCATCCTCTTCTGAAACTCGCGCACGTGTGTGAGCGTGTTCTTGTCGAAAGTCCCCGTGGGTGTGATCTTCACTTTCATCACCGATGCCAGCGATGCCTGGACGGTCTTCACCGACGCATGGCGCGTACCCAGCTTCAATACCGAGTTGCGTGGTTTCAGGTCGAGACCGAGGCTGCGCCACACTGCATCGTCCACCACGCCGTCCACCGGCAGGCCCATTGCGGATTCGTACTTCTTCACGCGCGCCGTGGTGTCGGGGCCGAAAATGCCGTCGAGTTTGATGGCTCGTTTCTTCAATTTGAATACCGCATTCAGTCTCTGCTGAACCGTTCGCACCATGTTTCCGTGATCCTTCTGGGCCAACGGCAGTCCGACTGTGAAGTTGGTGGCCGATGTTGTCTGGGGGAGCAGACCCTGCGTGCGCAGCGAATCGAGCTGGGTGCGCACGAACAGGGCAAGTTCGGTCTGCCCAGTGGAGGTGAGATGAACATTGTCGTTCTTCACGAACCAACGCCACTTGGCGGTATCCGACGAATGCTTGTTCCAGTCGAAGATGGTGACGTTGGGGTAGGCCACAGCAGCGTTCGCAAGAACCGCATTCATCGTGGCGTAGTCGGCCGTGACGCGCCGTGTCGACATGTTGACGAAGATGATTCGCTGAACGCCGCGGGCAGTGAGCGCCGCCACCATCTGATCGACTTCCGTTGCGTAGGTCATGGCCATGTCGTTGTAGCCGAGTTCGATCACAGCAATCGCAGGCGTCTGCTCCACGGGAATCGAATTCACCACGGTGAGTCCGTCGGGTTGACCGAGGCAGGTTGCCCCCACCATGCACCTTCCCGATGCGGCCTGGAAGTTCATTGCCGGATATGCGGGGGTGACGATGCTTGCGAACTCGGTGCGCATGCTCTCTCCCACGCTGTCGCCCACGAAGAGGATCGAACCCACCACTGGGACTGCCGGGGAGGCGCCGTAGATGGGCGTCGTTTCGTACCACGGGGCACGCAGGCCGAACGTGGAGCGGAAGTCCCAGCCTGACAGTGTCTTCGTGCCAGCTGTGCCGTTGATCGCGACACTCGTTGCGTATCCGCCCCAATCGCCGCCGAGTCCATCGTGTGTGGTGACAACCGATACGAGAAGGCCGATTTGCGGGTACTTCTTTTCGAAGGTGCTCGCGGGAATGACGGTGCTCCACAAGAGATCTGCCGAGTCGGCCGCGATGTCGCCGTCGTCCACCTTCATCGGAAACGTGGTGCCTGCGGTACGTCCACCGTTCGACGACGTGAACTCGGTTCGTGTCAC
>JBILKS010000202.1:0-3493 GCA_044376595.1 Ilumatobacteraceae bacterium
CGTCTTGCTCGATCACGGCATCACGGTGCGTGGTCAGATCGTGCTGTGTCCGGGAGTCAACGACGGAGACCATCTCGCCGCCACGATGGCCGATGTCGTCGACCAGTTTCCCGAACTCGAAGCCGTGGCGGTGGTGCCTCTCGGCCTCAGCCGGTTCAACCCCGAAGAAAGTCTTCGCGTGCACAGTCCAGACGAAGCACGTCGGGCGATTGCTCTCGTGGATCGCTATCGCAAAGTGGCGCAAGAAGTTCTGGGCCATCCGATGTTCTGGGCATCCGACGAGTTGTACCTGCTGGCCGGTGAGGCGATGCCCGAAGCAAGTGAGTACGGCGACTACCCGATGTACGAAGACGGCGTGGGGATCGTTTCTTCGTTCTCGGAAGAGTTCCTCGGACGGCGATCGTCGACGCTCGGACCCACAAGTGGATTCTTCGCCTCGGTCGACGGTGCAACCCCCAGTGGTTACCGCGCCGAGCGCCTGGCACCGGCGAATCCGGCCGGAGACACGGGCCTGCGTCCCGTAGCGGTCACGCTCGGCAAGCGAGAGTCGGACAGTGGCAACACGGAATCCGAAGCGCTTGGCGATGTCGACAAAGTGGTGGTGCTCACCGGCATGTACGCAGCGCCGGTGATCACGTCCCTGATCAACCAACACGACTCTCTGTCGTCGGTGGATCGCAGCCGATGGGATGTCTTGGCTGTCGACAACGCATTCTTCGGTGGCAATACAGCGGTGGCCGGGCTGATGGTGGGGGACGACATTCGACGTGTCGTGCAGCAGCACGAAGACATCTTTGAGGACACGAAGACGTTGTATCTGTTGCCGGATGTGTGCCTGTCCGAAGGAAAGTTTCTCGACGGCACCACGCTCGACCAACTTTCGGGACGTATTCATGTGGTTCCCACCGATGGGCATGCTTTGCGCCGTATCCTCGAAAGAACCCTCCTATGAAGAAGCATGTCGTCATCGTCGGCCGTCCCAATGTCGGCAAGAGCACTCTTTTCAACCGTTTCGTCGGGGGACAGGTGGCAATTGTTGAAGACCGGCCAGGGGTGACCCGTGACCGCAAGACCTACGACGCATCGTGGCTGGGCCGCGAGTTCACGGTGACCGACACCGGTGGTTGGATGCCCGACGGCAACGAACTCGAAGAGAAAGTCTCCCGTCAGGTGGAGAAGGCTGTGAAAGAGGCCGATTTGGTGTTGTTCGTCGTCGACGCCTCGGTCGGCGCCACAGACGACGACGAGCGCATTGCCATGTGGCTGCGCAAAACAGGACGCCCCATTCTCGTGGTGGCCAACAAGTCAGACAACGAGCGCCGCGAGACAGATCGCTGGCAGTTTCTTTCGCTTGGTCTCGGTGACCCGTGGCCAGTGTCCGCACTGCACGGTCGCCGGGCCGGAGACCTCCTCGATGTCATCATCGACGAGCTGGGAATCGTCGATCTCCCCGACGAGGCCGACATCGCAGATGCCGAAGGCCAGGAAATCCCACCCGAGCTCGAGGGTGTGCCGCGCGTGGCAATTGTGGGGCGGCCCAACGTGGGCAAGAGCACGCTCTTCAACCGTCTCGTCGGCGAAGAGCGAAGCGTCGTTCACGACATGGCAGGTACCACCCGTGACTCCATCGACACCTTGATCGAAACTGACGACGGAAAGCTGGTGTTGGTCGACACGGCGGGTATGCGTCGCAGATCCAAGATCGACGATTCGGCTGAGTATTACTCGCTCGTTCGCGCTCTGCGCTCGGTTGACGATGCCGACGTGGCCCTCTTGGTGATCGACGCCACCGAGGGAATCACCAGTCAGGACCAGCGTCTGGCCGAGCGCATCGATGCCGCGGGGAGCCCCCTCATCGTGGTGCTGAACAAATGGGACTTGCTGGACACAGAGGCACGCGAGTCCATGACCGCCGACATCGCACGGAAGCTGTATTTCATCGGCGATGCACCGGTGTTGCGCATGTCAGCGTTGTCAGGCAAGGGAGTCCATCGCTTGATACCGATTCTCCACGAGTCGATCGAGCAATATCAGCGTCGCGTACCCACCCGCGACGTGAACCGAGTGATTGCCGAAGCGCAGGCGCGTCAGCCCGCAGCTGGTGGCGCGCGTGTGCTCTATGCACTGCAGGGCGCATCCGACCCGCCCACTTTCACGCTCTTCGTGAACCGTGAGTTGCCCGGGCCGTATCTGCGGTATCTCGAGCGCTCGATACGTGAGTCGTTCAAGTTCGGATCCACTCCCATCAAGCTGCGAGTTCGGCGGAGGGCTGAGTAAACGTGCCCTGGTGCGAGGAGTGCGCCAAGTATTTCGCGCCGGCGGCCATGTCGGCAGATGGTTCCTGCCCCGTATGCGGGCGCAAGGCCGACATCCCCGACGCACATGGCCGAATCACGGCGAAGAACCTCGACCTGAAGGCCCTTGCCAAAGGGGAGACCGACGACGACGCCAAAGCGCCGTGGCATTTCAAACTTCTGCTCGGTTGCCTGGTTCTTTATCTTTCTTGGAGGGTTGTCGACCTTTTCTCGTAGACTCTCCAACCGTACGGGCTGTAGCGCAGCTTGGTTAGCGCGCTTGTCTGGGGGACAAGAGGTCGTGGGTTCAAATCCCGCCAGCCCGACCATTGTCATTACCTGTTCGCGCGCTGTTGCTCAGTGACAGATGTGCGTTTTGTCTTCTCAGTGCGGCTCATACGGTCGGCTCCAGTCGCCCGGGTTCCGGGCATGTCGATGGGAGAAACCATGAAGAAGCCGTACGTGTTCGCTGCCGTCCTTCCGGTCGCCTTGGTTCTCGGTGGAGCCGTGAGCGGTAGCGCCGCCCCGCAGGCACCGAAGGTGCGCTGTGCAAACAGGGTTCCGACAATCGTGTCGAGTGCGGCAGTCATCAACGGCACCGAAGGAAACGACGTCATCTTCGTTCGCGGTTCCGGCAACCATCTGGTGAATGCCCTGGGTGGCGACGACTGGGTGTGTGGATCCGTCGGGACCGACGTGATGAACGGTGGTGCGGGTCGTGATCGTCTCTTGGGTGGTCAGGGTTCTGACACGCTCAGGGGGGATGCCGGGTCCGACATCATCTTTGGCGGAAATGGAAAGGACATCATCTTCGGCGGCGACGATGGTGACTATCTGTTCGGCAACAATGACAATGACACGATCAGCGGTGACGCAGGTGACGACCTCATCGAGGGGGCACGTGGTGTGGACACGCTGACGGGCGGAGACGGTGCCGACATCATCTTCGGTGGCACCGGCAACGACATCATCACCGACGCGGTGGGAGACAACTCGATCTTCACCGATGGTCCTGATGACAACAATGCCGAGTGACGTCTCTTAGCATGATCCCATAGCTGTTCGACTTGTGTTCCGAGCGCGACGATTGATCGTCGTATTCGCCGCCGTGATTGGTACGTCCGTGACCTGTGCGCCGCAGGTTCAGGCGGGCTCTTCGCAGTTGCCCGTGGAATTGGTGGGCGCGGCTCGGCAGCTGG
>JBILKS010000203.1:0-3490 GCA_044376595.1 Ilumatobacteraceae bacterium
CAACAGGCTAATGGGTGCCTATTCTCACCACATGAACGTGACCGATGCAGTCCACAATCGCAAGTCGATTCGCCAGTTTCTCCCGACACCGGTTTCCGACGACACGTTGCGTGGATTGTTGTCGGATGCGGCGCGCGCACCGAGCGGAGGCAATCTCCAACCATGGCGTGTGTATGCAGTGAACGGTGAGGCGATGCCGCGGCTTCGTGAGCATCTCGCCACGCAGCCACCGATGGATGCACCGGAGTACGAGATCTATCCTGCGGCTCTCGCCGAGCCGTATCGAACCAATCGCTTCACCATCGGTGAGCAGATGTACGCAACGCTGGGCATTCCCCGTGAAGACAAAGACGGCCGACGTCGTCAGTTCGCGCACAACAACAACTTCTTCGGTGCGCCTGCCGCGATCTTCTGTTACGTCGACAGGCAAATGGGTTTGCCTCAATGGTCCGACCTCGGAATGTTCCTGCAGACGTTCATGCTGTTGGCCGTGGAGCGGGGCCTGGGCACGTGTGCGCAGGAGTACTGGTCGGTTCGGCACAAAGCGGTTACTTCGTTCGTGGGTGCACCGGACAACGAGATGCTGTTCTGCGGTGTGTCGCTCGGTTGCGTCGACGAGACAGCGCCGATCAACACGCTGAACTCGGAACGCATGCCTCTCGAGTCGTGGGCCAGGTTTCTCTAGCGAACGGACAACAACGGGTCTGCAACCACATGGCTGGTGAAGCCGTTGGGCCCGGTGGGGTGATCGCCGCGAATGGTCACGCGGCGCATCTTGCGTTCGGCGGTGCCGTAATCGTCGATTGCATAGTGCATGGTGGCGCGGTTGTCCCACAGGACAACATCGCCCGGTCTCCAACGATGACGCAAGGTGAGTTCGGGTTGCGTGGTGTGCGCATGGAGCAACGACAACAGGTGATCGCTCTCGATGCGTGACATTCCGGAGATATGAGTGGTGAACCCCGGGTTCACGAAGAGTGCCGGTTGACCCGTGCTCGGATGTATCCGCACCATCGGGTGAACCACGGGCGGAACCTTTGCGGCATCGTCGAAGAGTTTCTGTGCATCGTCGCGTGTGAGTGCGGTGTCGAACGGTTCTCCCCAGTAGGCGAGTGGCGAGATGCGATGGACCGCCGAGAGCTCGGCGACGAGCCTTTGCAATGCGGGCGACAACGTTTCGTGGGCCCCACGCAAGTTGGCCCACATCGTGTCTCCGCCCCACTGCGGGGTGATGTCGGCAACCAGAACGGAAGCAGCGGGTGGTGTGGCAACGAACGTGACATCGGTGTGCCAGCGGGCGTTCTTGCCGCCCTTTGCACCGTCGAGTTCGAGAATCTCGGGATGGTCGGGGTGGCCGGGAACCACGGGATGGGCGGGAGTGGGTTCGCCGAGTGATCGGGCAAGGGCCACCTGGTCGGCATGGTTGAGGAACTGATCTCGGAGAACCACAACAAGGTGTTCTTCCAGGAGCGAGAGAAGCTGGCCGGGGGCGAAATCGGTGCGGGCGTTGCCTCCGGAGAACTCGGCTCCGAAACTGCCGGTGATGGGGGTGAGCGTCCAGGGAGACATGGTCAGGCCCTTCCATGGGGTCGATTTCCTAAAGTTGACTTTTCTTATCGGATTTTAAGGGATAAGGTGCCCGAAAGCAGCCAACCACCGAAAGCCTCGCACATGCAGTTCCCTGTCAACCTCAATATCGCTGGCCGTCCGTGCTTGTTGGTGGGTGGCGGTCGCATTGCGTTGCGCAAGGCACAGCAGCTCTTGGCGTGTGGTGCCGATCTCACCGTACTGGCCCCTGACATCCTTCCTGATTTCTTCGATCTCGGGGTCCGAACCGTCGAGCGCGCGTATCAACACGGCGATCTTGCCGCCTACCGGCTGGTGGTGACGGCAACGGGGAATATTGAGGTCGATCAGCAGATCTTCAACGAAGCCGAGGCATTGGGTATCTGGGTGAACTCCGCCGACGACCCCGATCGCTGTTCATTTACCCTGCCTGCGGTTCTTCGGCAGGGGTCTGTCATGGTCACGGTCTCCACGGGCGGGGCCAGCCCCGCGCTGTCCTCGTGGTTGCGTCGGGAACTCGAAGAGTTGATCGGACCCGAGTTTGCCGAGATCGCCGCGGTACTTGCCGCAAAACGTGCACAGGTTCACGCCGAGGGGGCGAGCACTGAAGACATCGATTGGAAGCCGATCATCGAAGAGGTGATTGCCACCCATGGTGTGCACTCGTTGAGCCGACGTGAAATGGAAGTTGCGCGATGACGGTCTTCCTCGTCGGTGCCGGGCCGGGTGACCCCGACCTTCTCACGGTGAAGGCTGCGCGATTGGTGGAGGCCGCCGATGTGATCGTGCACGACAGACTCGCCGATCCCTCGATTCTGACCTTGGCGCGTCCCGGCGCAGAATTCATCGATGTTGGCAAGCGACCCGGTGCGCCAACTCCCCAGGAAAACATCAATGCTCTGCTCGTTCATCTCGGCAGCCAGGGCTTGAATGTCGTCCGCTTGAAGGGTGGCGACCCTTACGTTTTCGGTCGTGGCGGCGAGGAAGCCGATGCCTTGTTGTCGGCCGGCATTCCGTTCGATGTGATTCCGGGAATCTCGTCGTCGATCGGTGTTCCGGCCGCTGCCGGCATCCCCGTGACGCACCGGAACGTCTCGTGTGCATTCACCGTGGTCACCGGGCACAGAGAGTCCGGCGGTTGCAGCGCCGTGAACTGGGAGGCCCTGGCGCAGGTTGGAGGAACGATTGTCGTGCTGATGGGTGTGGCCGAACGAGCGATCATCGCGCAGCGTCTCGTTGCCGGTGGCCTCGCTGCAACGACACCCGTTGCTGCCGTGCGTTGGGGAACTCGCCCCGAACAAGAAACCACGCGAACAACCTTGGGCGAGCTCGGCAACACGCCATTGCAGGCTCCGTGCACCATTGTGATCGGTGCCGTTGCCGCGTTCGATTTCTCTCCCACGGTGAACCGTGAGACCGAGAAGGTGCGCTGAGATGCGCCGATCCATCGACGACCAGCCCATCACCGAGAGCGAGTTGCCTCCCGGCGACGAGGATGCCATGCCGGTGTCGTGGGCCATCGCCATTTCGGACGACTATGACGACGCACAACCGCGAGTGGTGTTGACGGTGGAAGCCATCGGCAACGCCGGTGCGGGTCTGGTGGCGCATCTGTCGCCGGACAACGCCCGCCGCCTTCGGGCAGCCATCCATGACGCATTGAAAGAAGTCGGCGAACCGGCCGGCAAGTGAACGAGACAGACGAAAGAGGAGAGTGACCATGGCGAACATCGCACCTGCACCACAGCCCCGTGACCTCGATGCAGAACAGCTCCGCGACATCGAGCGTTTCGAAACGGCCATTGCCCAATATCTGTCGGGGGAAATCTCCGAGGATGTCTTCCGTGTGATGCGTCTGAACAACGGCATCTATGGACAACGGCAAGGTGGGACGAATCAGATGATTCGGATCAAGTTGCCCGCG
>JBILKS010000204.1:0-3474 GCA_044376595.1 Ilumatobacteraceae bacterium
AGACGCACGCCCACGGCACGACCCGATGCAGGTGCAGGCTGTGGTGACCAGCGAAGCATTGGCGGCGCACAGCGCAGGCGCCACCGCGGCAACCGAGATTCGCTACAAGATGGAACTCGCACGCCTGGCCAGCATGGTGGCATCACGTGTGGGCGTTGTGCGTTCGCAGTTGCTGCACGCGTGGCAAAGCGCAACGCAGAAACATCAATCCGCACTCGTCACCGGTCTCACCACTTTGGGGGTGGGCTACACGTTCGGCTCCGACAATCCGCGCAAGGGCTTGGATTGCTCCGGCCTCGTTGCGTATGCATGGAAGACCGCGGGGCTCGAGCTGCCGTTGCAATCGTTGCGTCAACTGCAGGTGACCCGCGAGGTGCCGCAGAGCGAAGCAAGTGCCGGCGACGTGGTGTGGTACCCGGGTCACACGATGTTGTATCTCGGTGTCGGCGACGCGGTGTTGCACTCGGCACGGCCGAACATGGGTGTGCGCGTTGGCCTGGTGAACTGGAAAGAAATCTCGAACATGAAGTTCGGCAACCCACTGGGCTGACCAGTTGGTCTTGCTGATCTAGTTGGTGAGTCGAGCTAGTTGGTATGGATGGGCCCGTGTCCGTCGCGCAACGAGGGTGCGGCACGGCCCGTGCGCATGGCGATGATTTCCGCGCAAATGGAAATGGCTGTTTCTTCGGGAGTGCGCGCGCCGAGGTCGAGACCGATGGGCGACATGAGCCTGTCGAGTTGATCAGGGGACGAAATGCCCACGTCGGCCAGGCGTTCGAGGCGCTTGCCGTGCGTCTTGCGTGATCCCATCACGCCGATGTAACCCACGCGCGTGGCAAGAGCACCCGCAACAGCAGGTACGTCGAACTTGGCATCGTGGGTGAGGATGCACACTGCATCGCGCGGGCCGAGTGACTCACCGAGTTGTTCGAACAGTTGGCCGGGCCACGACACCACCACGTTGTCGGCCATGGGAAAGCGACGGCGGGTGGCGAAGATCTCGCGTGCATCACACACCGTCACGCGATAGCCCAGCACCTTGGCCACGCGGGCGAGTGCCGCGGTGAAGTCGACGGCGCCGAAGATCCACATCTGCGGTGGCGGAGCAAAGCTCTCAACGAACACCTTGACGGTGGGTGTGTCGGCCAGGTCTTCGGGAGTGGTTTGACCACTGGGCCCGTAATGACGCACGCCGGTGGTGCCGGCTTCGAGTTCGCCCAGTGCATCGCGTGCAACAACCCGATCAAGTTCGGCGTTGCCCAGTGTTCCGAGTGCATCGGTGCCGGGTGCAGCGAGCAGTGACGCACCGGCGTGAGGGCCTTCGATCACCGTGGCCAAGACAACAGGCGCATGGCTGCGATGGCTCGTGGTGAGTTCAGCCAGGAGATCGGTGTTGCCGGTGGGCGCAACCAGAAGATCGGAGGGCTGAATGAAGAGATGGATGATTCCGCCACACGTGAGGCCCACTGCGAAGGCTTCGTCGTCGGAGTAGCCGAATGTGACGATCCCGGGTTCTTTTTCGCCGGCCAAGATGGCCAGCGCTTCGGACACCACGGCGCCTTCCACGCAGCCACCGCTGACGGAACCGATGACCTGGCCGTCTTGTGCAACGGCCATGGCCGCACCCGGTTCGCGCGGGCCGGAGCCCTCGACATCGATGACGCGGGCGATGGCAAAGCGCAGATTGCTGGCGCGCCAGTGTTCGCATTCGTCGAGGAGATCGCGCATGGAGTGAGTGTACGGCGCTCAGTTGAGACGTGAGATGGCGGTGCAGAGCCTGTCGAGGGCATTGAGCGAATGTCCCTCGACGAAGTCGTCGACATGGGGGAGTGCAGCCGCCATGCCCTTGGCCAGGGGTGCATAGCCCGGCGTCACCTTCAGTGGGTTCACCCAGATGGTGCGGAAGGCCGCACGGTGCAGGCGTTCCATTTGTTGTGCGAGCAGTTCGGGTTGGCCGCGGTCCCAGCCGTCGGAGAGGATCACCACGATCGACCCACGAGCGAGGCCGCGCACACCCCACGCATCGTTGAAGTCCCGCAGGCATTCACCGAGCCGCGTGCCGCCACTCCAGTCGGCCACCTGCCGTGATGCCCTGTCAAGGGCGGTGTCGGGGTCGCGTGTGGAGAGTTCTTTGGTGAGGCGGGTGAGTCGCGTGCCGAAGGTGAAGGCCTCGACCCGTTGGCGGCCGGCCACTGCTGCATGAACGAAACGCAGGAAGGCACGTGAATACGGTTCCATCGAACCGGAGATGTCGAGCAGCAAGACCAGTCGGCGCAGTTTGTCGTCGGGCTCGCGCCAGTAGCGACGCACAGGTTCGCCACCCGAGCGCAGCGATGCACGAACCGTGCGGCGTAGATCCGGAACGCGATGTGCGTGGCGAGCGCCACGCAGGCGCAACGAACGACGCCGTGGCCCGGCCAGACGCAGGCGGCTCATCAACTCTCGGGCCAACTGCAGTTCATCGTCGGAGTAGTCGGCAAAGTCTTTGTCGCCCAAAGTTTCGACACCGGAGAAACGCAGAGTCAGAGTGAGATCGGCCGGCTCGGAAGTGGCGGCGTCGCCGGTTGCGGCATCGTCCTCTTCGGCGTCGGTGGCAATGGCGATGCGTACGGTGTCGACAATCTCGTCGACAACCGGTGCATTGCGTTGGTCCCAGAACACGCTGAAGGCCTTGTCGAACACGGCGGTGTCCTCGGGACGGCGTACGAGTGTGGATCGCCCCGCCCAGTACACGCTTTCGCGGTGGCCCACGCCGAGTCGCTGAAGGGCGTTGACGAAGGTGACCACGCTGTCCACCGGTGCCACCACACCCACACCGCGCAGCACGCGGGCGAAAGCCACGGCCATATCTTCGATGCCGCTGCTCGTCAGCAGCGTGTCATCCGTGGAAGGCACCGCGCTCGAGAGCCTGTTTGACGAGGGCGGCCACGCCGGTTTCACGCACGCGCTCGTGGTCTTCGCGATACTTCAACACGGTGCCGAGTGTGACTTCGACAACGTTGTCGTTGAGTTCGGTGGCGCCGAGGCGGCCGAGAGCGCTGGCCCAGTCGATGGTTTCGGCGATGCCCGGTGGTTTGTACAACTGCAGGGCGCGCAATGCTTCGACTGCACCGGCGATCTGTCGTGCGAGGGTGACCGAGATGTTGGGAACACGCAGTTTGACGATGGCCACTTCGCGATCGAACGACGGATGCTCGACCCAGTGGTACAGGCAACGCCGCTTGAGTGCATCGTGCACGTCACGTGTGCGATTGGAGGTGAGAATCACCACGGGCGGAGTGTCGGCGCGGAACGTACCCAACTCGGGAATGGTCACCTGGAAGTCCGACAGCACCTCGAGCAGGTAGGCCTCGAACTCGTCGTCGGCGCGATCGATCTCGTCGATCAGCAGCACGGGTGACGGGCCGTTGGTGGGCTCGATGGCACGCAGGATGGCGCGCTTCAACAGGAACTTTTCGTTGTACAACTGTGACT
>JBILKS010000205.1:0-3453 GCA_044376595.1 Ilumatobacteraceae bacterium
GGTACCGCCGACTTCAGCGTGCCGGGACTCGACATCACCGCCGGACCCTCAGCAACCACAGCTACTGGCACGTCAGCGGTGCGCACCTACGCCATCGTCGACACGGCGGCAAAGAAAGTGCCGGTGCGAGGCGACGCCACACATGCGATCATCGAACCCGAAGTGGTGTCCACGTGGTTGGGTGGAGATCAAAATCCCACACGACAGGGCACCGTCACGGCACGTGTGAACGGCGGGGCCTGGACAGTTCTCTCCACTCGGTTCGCCACGGTGGTTCCCGTGGGCAGCGAAAAGACAGGGATTGAAACCGACATCGTTGGCATTGCCACCGCCACGCAAACCGTTGTCAATGTCACCGACACAACGACTTCGACCACATCGACCACATCGACCACATCGACCACATCAATGATGAAGACAACACCACCCACAACGGCCCCAGCGACGGCCACGTCAATAGATCCTGCGGTCGCCTCCACTGATACGACCGGCGACGCAACGATCTGGGTGATTCTCGGTTTGTTCGGCGTGGCCGCAGCTGCCGTGTTCCTGGCGCGACTGCGATTGCTGTAGATCAGCCCTCCTGCTGGGCGATTTCGCGACGCACTTCGTCCATGTCGAGTTCGCGCACCGCACCGATCAACTGCTCGAGCTGATGCTCCGGAAGCGCTCCGGACTGGCGGAAGACCAAGACACCGTCGCGAAACGCCATGATGGTGGGGATCGACTGGATCTGCAGCGCAGCGGCGATTCCCTGCTGTGCCTCGGTATCGATCTTTCCGAACGTGATGTCGGTGTGGGTGATTGCCGCCTTTTCGAAGACAGGCCCGAACATCTTGCACGGCCCACACCACTCCGCCCAGAAGTCGACGAGAGTGATGCCGTCTGCCATCACTGTGGTTTCGAAGTTTGCTTCGGTGAGTTCAACTGACGACATGGTGTCTCCGTTCTCTTGAATACCCCCTAGGGTATCAAACCCGAGAGGATCGCACACCTCCTGTCGCCACACTGTTGCCCGTGAGCAGCATTGTGGTCTCGGAACTCGCCTACGCGCCCCCTGGTGCCGATCAACTCTTTTTCGATGTCGGCTTCACCGTGTCGCCCGGCGAACACGCCGCGATCGTTGGAGCCAACGGCGTGGGCAAGAGCACGATCTTGCGCATCCTCTCGGGTGTGTACGAGCCCGATGATGGTGACTTCTCGGTAGGCGGGTCGATGTTGACGATGACCCAGGACGTGGGCATGTCACGGCCCACCGACACCTTGCGTGAAATGTTGATCGAAGTTGCCCCCAAGCAACTGCGCGATGCCGGACGTGCACTTGTCGCCGCTGAACGAGCACTGGCCGACGGAACCGACGATGGCATGGGGTACGCCGCGGCACTTTCCGATTGGGGTGATCTCGGGGGCTACGAACTCGAAACCCAATGGCAGGCCGCCGCGCAGCGCAGCGTCAAGACCGCCGTTGCTGACTTCTCAACCCGCCTCGTGTCCGAGTTGTCAGGTGGCGAGCGCAAGCGGTTGGTCTTGGATCTTCTTCTCAACTCCGGCGCCGATGTGTTGTTGCTCGACGAACCCGACAACTATCTCGACATCCCCACGCGTGGATGGTTGGAAGAACAGATCAAGGGCTGCAAGTCCACCATTCTCATGGTCAGCCACGACCGCACACTTCTCGAACGCGTGGCCACCAAGATCATCGTCATCGAAGGTGCGGGATGCTGGGTGCACGGTGGCTCGTACGTCACATTCCCCGAGGCCCGCGCCAAACGCCAAGAGCAACTGGGCGACGATCTGAAACGTTGGAACGACGAAGAACGCCGCCTGTTCCACCACATGAAGATGATGAAGACCCGTGCGGCACAGAACTTCAAGAACGCCACCAAGGCCAATGCAGCAGAAACACGCTGGGAGAAGTTCGTGGCCGCAGGGCCACCTCCCCCACCGGTACCCGACCAACAGATCCATGTTCGCTTCCGCGGTGGCGATTCGGCGCGCCGCGTGGTGAAGTTCGAAGACGTGTCGGTAGGCAACCTCTTTCTCCCGTTTTCCGAAGAAGTGCACTTCGGCGAGCGCGTAGGCCTCATCGGGCCGAACGGCACGGGCAAGACACACCTGCTCAACGCACTGAACGGCGTGACCAAGGAGATGGAAGGAACCATCACGTACGGCCCGCGCACGTCGGTGGGAATGTTCACACAGATCAACGACCGACCCGAGTTTCAAGGACGCACCTGCATCGAGATCGTGCGCGACAAGTTGACCGACGAAGAGAAGTCGATGCGGGCACTTGCACGCTACGGCCTGCGCAATCAGGCGCGTCAAGAGTTCCAGACTCTCTCGGGCGGGCAGAAAGCTCGCCTCGAGATTCTCTCGCTCGAGCTCGATGGCCACAACGTCTTGTTGCTCGATGAGCCCACCGACAACCTCGACATCGAATCGTCCGAAGCACTGGAAACCGCGCTCGACGGATTCGAAGGCACCGTGGTGGCGGTAAGTCACGATCGCACGTTTCTTGCCCGATTCGATCGCTACATCATGGTCACTGACGACGGAGACGTGTACGCACTACCCGATTTCGACGTGGCGATGACGGGACTGGCCGACCCGGGCAATTTGGCCAACGTGCGGTTGGCCAAGCCACTCACTGCGTGAGCGGTGCGGGTGGCGCGGGACGCCGAGCATCAAGGTGCTGGCGTTCTACCCGAAACTCGGCCAACAACTTGTCGAGTGTCTCGTTGCAGATGGCGATGCCCAACTCGAGCCGGAACTGAACTTCGGCAGCAACGTCTTCGCCGTAGGCGAACCCGGAGTTCTTCTTGCGTCCCGACACCGCGAACGTGCTGTAGCCATTGGCGTTGTGCTCGCATGCCACCAACCGCGCAAAAGGCCACTCGCTGTTGTTGGTGGCACCGCGAAAGACTGCGCGTTTGTTGGTGATGAGTGTGTCGCCTTGGTCGACAACCGAAAGCTTCTCTTCGCCCGGGATGCGCTTGCCCTTGACGCCGCCCGTGTTGAGACGGATACCGGCGAACAATGGGAATGAAACGCCCCCATACCCACCCTGATAGGTGCTCGGTCCCCGCACGGTTTCCAACAATGCCGAGTTCTGCACGCACCCAATGGCGTACTCGTCGCCCTTCAGAATGAATCCACCGTCGTCGCCAGTGAAGAGTTGGTGGGTGTCGCCACTGAGACACTGCTGAACCGCATGGATGTAGAGATCGAGTCGATCAGACTGCGCCTGCCAAGTGTCGAGCTGCACCTGATGAGTCTGCTGAAGTTGTGCGGCGGCTTTTTCTGCGCGCCTGCGCTTGATTCCGTCGAAAAGGCCCACATCCACATCGTAGGACAGGGGTGTTGGGTAGGTTCGCTCTCGATGAACAACCGTGCAGCACACGTACTGAAGGCGCTTGTCGTGTCAACCGCAGTTGTCGCTGCACCAACGGCGTG
>JBILKS010000206.1:0-3449 GCA_044376595.1 Ilumatobacteraceae bacterium
CTGCGCGGGTTGCGACAACGTCACGAAGTGGTCGCCCTCGATTTCCACCACGTGCGCATCCAACGCTGATGCCAGCTCGCGCTGCTTCGCCACCGGCACCAGTTGATCCTTGGTGGTCAACAGATAGGCGGCGGGTTTTCCCAGTTCTCCGACCCACGGCCGCGCGTCGTACTTCGACAACGCCTTGCCGCCACGGCTCACGATCCATCCGTCGTTGCGGCGAATCTCGCCCACCAACCACGGCACGTACTTGGCGATCTCGTGATCGCGGCGCAACACGCTGCGATGCAACACGCTGTTCAACACACGGGGTGTCGTCACATTGCGCAGCAACGGCGACACCGCTGCTTGGAAGAACCAACGCACACGTTCGCGGCGCGTGGATCGCCACTCCATTGCGGTTGCCTGCAACACCATGCCGTCCACCAGATCGGGGTGGCGCTGCGCGACGAAGAGACTGATCGGCCCACCCATGGAATACCCCACGGTGATCACCGACGACACGCCCAAGACGCGCACCACTGCCGCTGCGTCGTCGGCGCATTCTTCGAGCGAGAAACTGCGATTGGGACGCAGGCCACGACCGTGTCCGCGATGGTCGACACCGATGAACGAGTAGTGCTTGGCCAACTCGGGGTAAGCGGTGAAGAACTGCGTGTCGCTGGATGCTGTCCACCCGTGCAACAGCAACACGGTGGGGGCTTCGGGGTCGGGATGTTGGTGATGACGCACGAACATCTCACCACGATCGGGAAGGCTCACGATCTTGGCTTCGGGCAACCACGGCATGGGTCCGGAATTTCTCAGGCGCATTTCGCACACTTTCCCACAAGGTCCAGCCTGTGATGAGACAACGTGAAGCCGCTGGCCTTGGCCAACGCACCCAACGTGGAGTCCAACTGTTCTTCGATTTCGTGAGGGATGGTGATGTCACTCATGGCTCCGCATGATTCGCACATCAGATGGTGATGGTGACCGATCAGATCTTCGGCCAACTCGAATCGGCCGAACTCGTCGTTGCTGACCACGCGGGTCACCACACCGGCTGTTTCCAGAATCGCAAGGTTGCGATACACCGAACTCTGCGGAATGTCGGCGGCAAGTTTCTGGATCTCGGGAATCGACACCGGGCCACCGGCACGGCGCAAGATGTCGACCAGATCGCGGCGGGTGGATGTATAGCGCTGGTCGCCGGTGCCCAAACGTTGGGCGATCTGTTCGTGGAGATCTGTCATTGCACTCCGTAGAACATCTGCAGCCGCACGCCCGACTGCATCACGGTTTCCAACACGTCGGCATTCGGCAAAGTGTCGGCCCCCAGGCACAGCGCACCGGGAACGATGGGTGTGCCGAAGTGCGTGCGACGACGCAGTTCGTTGGCGGCGGCCGCGGCCACCGCCCCGGCAATGTGCCCCATGAGGTGGGCGGTGCCGGCCACTTCCACCGCGCGTTGGCCATTGCGCGTGCCGCGAACTTCCACCCGCAGCCCGCCGAGGTCTCCCCCGGGGTGCGGTGGCAACAACATGGGCAACCGAGCGGTGAGCCGGTCGCGGCGAGTGGCCGACGTGCGGGCACTGATCCGCTGCAAGTTGGGGAAGGCATGCTTGATCATCAACGGATCAGCGAGATCTCCCCGGTAGCAGTCACGGGCGCCGATGGGCTCGGGGAACCAGCACAGCTCGCGGCCGCTGCCCGCGGGGCGACGCAGCCAATCGTCTTCGTGCCAACCCAACGCCGTGCCCGACAACACGCGATGGTGCTGGCGGGCGCATTCGGGGCCACCGGTGCCGTGCACCGCAACGTGCACTTCGTCGATGTCGTCCAACTTGCGGGCCAGATGACTCACCAGCAAGCCCGACAGGCCGGGCGAACACGCCGCACCGACAATCAAGGTTCTGCCCGCTGCCAAAGCCTCGGGCTCGAGTGCCAGCAAGGCAAGTGCATCTTTCGTGTCGTCACTCACCGACACCACGTGACATCCGTGTTGCAGGAACTTGCGCGCCGACCGCTCGTGGTCACCCGAGTGGGCCAAGATCACGACATCGGTGGCCTCGGGGTCGACATCGTTCACCGTGTGGTGCGAGACGGATCGCACCTCGTGTCCGCGACGACGCAGTTGATCCGCGGCGTGGGTTCCGACGATTCCGGTTCCGGCAACAACGATCATCGTGATCGTCCCTTGCCTTACTTTGCCGACGTGATGTCGCGCCAACCACCCTGCTGGGGCGGCACGCCACCCTTGCCCTTCAGGCGCAGCGTGGCTGCGATGGCGCCGGCAACGCTGAGTGCCAAGAGTGCTCGGCGAATGAGTTTCATGGTGGGGCTACCAAGAATCGAACTTGGGACCTCATCCTTATCAGGGATGCGCTCTAACCGACTGAGCTATAGCCCCGCAGTGTCACTGCAGGGTGGCAAGCCTAACGGTCGAATTCCGTACCCTCAACCGGATCAGGGCCGCTTGAGGGAGCATTTGTGTCGGTGGCGCGGGTTGTGGGGCTCGCCGGGGCTTCGGCCACCTTCAGTACCACTTCTTCTTCCAGCACAGTGACCCGCACGCCGCCCACCAAATCGGCGATGAGGTTGAACACTGCCGCACCCAGGACAGCCAAGCCGGTGAGCAAGAAGACCAACAGCAGGCCGATGACCCACAGGCTGCGGAAGATCTCGTCGCCGTTGAAGGTGAATGTCTCCCAGCCGAAGGACTCCATGAATCGCTCGACGTTGTCGACGGTGCCCGTTGCGTGGGCCACGTTCCACAGCAAGACACTGGAGATCAGCACCACCACGTACAGAACGAGATGAAAGACCAAGGTGACCTTGAAGACACTCCACGCATCAATGTCCCGCACCACTCGGGTGACGCGACGAACGCGGGGCTTGGGTGTCTTGGTTGCCACGTGGCAAGTGTAGGGAGACACGGACCCGAGCGTGAGTCACGGCGCCAAGGCCGCTGTGGTCGCCATGGCGACGCGTTCGTGGCTGTTCACGCGCACCCGCACTTGTGCAACGTCACGATGTTCCCCTACCCAAGCGAAATCCACGAGTTTCCCCTCGTTCGCCGTTGCAAGGAGCCGAGCTGCCTCGTCACCTTCGTACACCGCAACCAGCGCGGCGGCATCGGCGGCAATCTGTGCGCGAAGTTGCGCAATCTGACCGGCTGCGTTCAGTGACAACGCATGCATGATGAGAATGGCAAGAGAACCACAACTGAGCAATCCGAACACACCGCAGTGTGTACGGGAAAGCGTCTGTCACTCTTTGTTGCTTGTCACTCTTCGTCGGAAGAAAGAATCGGTGCCACCGAGGCGACGGTCTGGCCGTCGTCGAGATTCATCACGCGAACACCGGTGGCGTCACGACCTTGACTGGAGATTTCCTTCACTGCCATGCGGATGGTGACGCCACCCGAAGAGACGGCAACGATGTCGTCGTCGATGCCCACCATGAAG
>JBILKS010000207.1:0-3442 GCA_044376595.1 Ilumatobacteraceae bacterium
CCGACATCCACCAACGTGCCGAACTACTGGCCCAGGCCGCTGGCGCGCAAGTGGTGTCGAGTACCGCGGTACCGGGAGCAGGAAGTACTCCGGGCGCCGAAATCGAGTCGTTTGCCGTGTCCCTGCTCGGCGACCACTCGGCACAACTTCGCCGCCATCGTGTGCCGATTGTTGCGCGCACCGAGAGCAACGCCACTTTGTTGGATCTGCGATCCGTCAGCCCCACCGACGATGCCGAAATCGGTGTCGCACTGCGGCAACTGAGCGAGAAGTCGTGACCGTCGTCGCCACGGCCGGACACGTCGATCACGGAAAGACTTCTCTCGTCCACGCTCTCACCGGCGTCAACACCGATCGCCTCGAGGAAGAACAGCGACGCGGTCTCACGATCGATCTCGGCTTCGCACATGCCGCTCTGGCATCATCGAACGGCCGAGCGATCGACGTATCTTTCGTCGATGTACCCGGGCACGTGAAGTTCCTGCGGAACATGCTGGCCGGCGTGGGTGGTATCGATGCCTGCCTCTTCGTCATCGATGCCCGTGAAGGATGGATGCCCCAATCAGAGGAGCACTTCCAGATTCTGCGACTGCTGGGAATCGGTGCGGGCTTGATCGCACTCACCAAATCCGACCTTGTGGATGCAAGTCATCTTGATGCCGTCGAATCCTTGGTGCGATCCCGCGTGCACGGGACATTCCTGGAAGAGGCACCGATCGTGCACACCAGCATTCACGATCGCGCATCCATCGATGCTCTTGCACGCCAGATTGCCGACATCGCGCCCCGTGATCGAGCCGCAACTGTGCGTCCGCGCATGTGGATCGATCGATCGTTTGCCCCCACCGGAGTTGGCGCAGTGGTCACGGGTACGTTGCTCGATGCTCCTCTGCACCGTGGCGCAGAGGTTGTGATCCTGCCCTCAGGACACACAGCCCGCGTTCGAGGGTTGCAGAGTCGCGGCCACGACTTGGACATCGGCCTGCCGGGCACTCGACTCGCCGTGAATCTCAGCGGCGTGTCGCATCACGACATCGGGCGTGGCGACCAGCTGGTACTGCCCCGACAATGGCACGTCACCGAAACGGTCGACGTGGAGGTGCATGTGTTGCCCGGTTTGACCCACGAACTCACCCGTCGCGGAAACTTTCTCTTCTATTTCGGCAGTGACGAAATCGCCGGTGCGCTTCGACTCATCGGATCGGGAGCCGTGCAGCCGGGCGACACCGGCAAGGCACGTCTTTACTTGAATCGTGCAGTTGCCCTTGCCCCACACGATCGCTTTGTCGTGCGAGAGACCGGCCGCGACGAAACGGTTGCCGGCGGCGTGGTACTCGATGTCGATCCGGTCCTGCCGATTCGACGCGCCGACCCAAGTGCCGACATTTCGCGACTCATTGATGAGCGGGGAGTGATCAACGCCAACGATCTGTTCCTGCGCACTGGCCACTCGGCCACTCCCACCGTCGACGATGTCATCTTCAGCAGCGCCATGCTCACCGCATCCCGTGCCGAGGTGCTCGATCTCGTTGTGCAGGCGGGCCAGAACGGGGTCGACACCGGCGCGCTCCCCGATCATCTTCGACAGGCGGCCCACACACTGCGGCCAAGTGATGCACTTTCGGAAAATGGTCGCTTGTACGCACCTGGCTGTGCACCTTCACAACAAGACACAAGTCCCATCGTCACTGCGTTCACTGATGCAGGTTTCACCCCACCCGATCCGACCACATTCGATCGCAACGAATTGCGCCGATTGGTGCAACGTGGCGCATTGGTCAACATCGACGGCATCTACTTCGCTTCGGTCACGCTCGATGCGGCGCACGCAGTTGCGCGTTCCTTGCTGGCCGACAACGCCGGTGGATTCAGTGCAAGTCAGTTCCGCGAGGCACTCGGCACCACACGCAAATACGCGATTCCACTCGCGGAAGCCTTGGACGCCCGCGGCATCACGCGGCGACGCGGCGACATCCGTATTCCCGGGCCGCGCTTGTAGGAACCAGTTCCTTCAAGAAGTCGAACTATTCGCCGGCGCGCAGCTTGCGACGCTCGGCTTCGTTGAGACCACCCCAGATGCCATGGTTCTCGTTGTTGCGCAATGCATGCTCGAGGCACGCCGAGACGACGGCGCAACCCGAGCAGATCTTCTTGGCTCGTTGTTCGCGATAGTCGCGTTCGTCTTTCGTCTCCACGCGGACAGGAGGAAAGAAGGCCTCGGCTGACGGGCCTTTGCACTCAGCTTGCCGTTGCCAAGCCAGCGGCAACTGGCTCGTCTCACGGTCTTCACGGCGTAGCGCCACTTCACTCCCCTCCCCGCGGGAACTTTAGGGGAGGGCGAGGGCGAGAACAAGAGCCAAATCAATGACGTTCGCGGTAGTCCTTTGCGGCACCTTCGGTGGGTTCGACCTCGAGAGTCACACCGTCGATGGCCACCACATTGACCGTAGACCCTTGTGGGATGGGCGTTGCCCTGTTGGTTCGGGCCCGCCATGTTCCTTCGTGCACCCGCACAATGCCCTCGGGAGAAATGTCTTCGACGGCCACACCCTGAGCACCCACCATCCAGTCACGGCCGATGGTGGGCGTGGCGAAGCGGGTACGTGTCATCGACGGCATACCCACGATGAACGTGAGTGCAGCTCCGCCAATGCCCACGAGCAACGTGAGCCACGATGGACGCAGCGACAAACCATCGACATTTTGGAACAAGAAGAGCGACCCAAAGGCGAAAAGGACAAGGCCCACGCCGGTCCAGAGTCGCGGTACGCCAACTTGCACGTCGATTGCAGCCGCCACCATCCCGAGGAGAATCGCCGCCAGACCCCAACCGTTGATGGGGAGAGTGGCGAGTCCGTAGCACGACAACATCAAGCAGATGGCCCCGACGAACCCTGCGATGCCGATACCCGCAGTGAAGAACTCGAAGATCAGCAGCGACAAACCGATCACCAAGAGGAGATAGGCCACGGGAGAACTGGCCACCGTGTGGAAGAGCTGTTCCACAAGACCCAGTTTGAAGAAACGAGCCGTGGTTGCTTCGCGTGCGATTTGTCCGTTGTCGTCGAGAGTTTCGGTGACGGTGTTCAGCATCTGACCGTCGATGGTGAGCCCGTCGAGCGCGAAAACCATGTTCTTCATCACCGGCACACCCTCGTCTGTTCCGGCGTACTTCAATGCACCGGTCTTGCGAGCATCTGCAAAACCCAACGTGTCGGTTTGCAGCAAGTCGGTGGCCGAACCGAAATCGAAAGTCACCCCGTCGGCATTCAGGAAAGTACCCATGTTCCCGATGCGGGTACCCGGAGCCATCGCGGTGACATCGGCGGCGGCCAACAGTTGTGCCGGCAGTCCGTACAGCCGCGAACCTGATGGCCCCACCCAAATGGCCACGGGAACCTTGGCGCTCGCCATGTTCTCGAGCAGAGTGGCCATTCGATCA
>JBILKS010000208.1:0-3418 GCA_044376595.1 Ilumatobacteraceae bacterium
CTTTCTCGCCTACGACATTTTGCAACGCCGTCTGATCGACCTTGGTCACGAGGTCAAGTGCGTTCGCAACGTCACCGATGTGGATGATCCGTTGTTTGCAAAGGCACGTGAGTTGGGAGTTCACTACCTCGATCTTGCTGCCGGCGAAGAGGCTCGCTTCGAAGCCGACATGGCGGCTTTGGAAATGCTGCCGATGTACAGCACGCCACGTGCATCCTCGGCGATCGCCGACATCCGTGGCTTCATCGGTATGGTCCTCGACCGTGGCTACGCCTACCAGGCGGGTCCCAACGTGTACTTCGATGTCTCGAAGTTTCCGAGTTTCGGAACCGTGTCGAATTACACGGAAGAGCAGATGATCGCTCTTGCCAAGGAACGCGGTGGCAACGTCGAAGATCCGAACAAACGCCATCCGTTGGATTTCGTGTTGTGGCAACAGAGCACGGGGGACGAACCGGCGTGGGACACGATGTGGGGTCCCGGTCGTCCGGGTTGGCACATCGAATGTTCGGCATTGGCGCTGCGCGAACTCGGAACCACCATCGATCTCCACGGCGGCGGAAGCGACCTCATCTTTCCGCACCACGAATGCGAGCGCGCCCAGTCCGAGGCCGCCACCGGTGTTCCGTTCGTGCGCCATTGGATGCACGTCGCCATGGTCTCGATGGACGGTCACAAGATGTCGAAGAGCCGAGGAAACCTGGTGTTTGTTGATGCCCTGCGTCGGGAGTGGGACCCACGGGTGATCCGGCTTGGGATCGTTGCCCATCACTACCGCACCGAATGGGAGTGGAACACCGAGATCATGCCCGCGGCTCAACGTCGTCTCGACACGTGGTCGCAGGGTCACGGAGGCGGGGGAGATGCGGTTCTGGCCGAGGTGAGAGAGCGTCTGGATGACGATCTCGACACCCCTGGAGCACTCCAGGTCATCGATCAGGCTGCGGCCGCCGGAGTCGATGTGAGTGCGGCGGCAGCCCTGTTGGGTGTCCGTACGTGAAATGAGCGCTTAACAAAAAACCTCTTTCCACGGGACTGAATGGGCCATAGCCTTGCGCCATCGTGAAAAATCAGACGGCAGCTTCCGAGGCCAAGACAACGGCGCAGTTCCGCGGAGCCGGGGCTTTGCAGCGTCGTGCCCGTGCCGTGTTGCGTCCGACAGCGAAGCTTGCATGGCGATTCACGCTCGAGGGCTTCGATCAACTGCCTGTCACGGGCCCTGCGATCTTGTGTCCCAACCATGTGAGCTTTCTCGACAGCGCGTTCTTGATGTTGCACGTTCCGCGCAACATCAGTTTCGTGGGCAAAGCGGAATACATGGATTCGTGGAAGACGAAGTTTCTGTTCCCCGCAATGGGGATGATCCCGATCGACCGAACCGGTGGCGACAAAAGTGCCGCCGCACTCGACACTGCCGAAGCCGTGCTGCGTCGTGGAGAGCTCTTCGGCATCTTTCCCGAAGGCACTCGCAGCCGCGACGGCATGTTGTACAAAGGCAGGACAGGTGCGGCTCGTCTCGCGTTGAAGGTGGGATGTCCGATTTTTCCGGTTGGCATCGTCGGCACACGCGAGATCCAGCCGCCCGATGCGGTGATGCCGCGGGTGCACTTTCCCCGATTCGACATGCACTGCAAGATCAGCATCGGTCGTCCGATCGACGTTCGTCGTTTCCAGAATCGCGAGGGTGACCATCTCATCCTGCGAGAAATCACTGACGAGTTGATGTTCGAGATTCGCGAGCTGACTGGCCAGGAGTACCGCAACACCTACGCCAACAAGGCCACCAGCGAACCGTCGAGTCACGGCGCCACCGGCAGCGAGGCACTCCACCCTGCGTAAATGAGCAAAAGCGTGCTGCTGGTCTGCCCGTAGACTTCTAGCGCTATGTCGCTTCTCACGGTTACTCTTCCAGACGGTTCACATCGCGAACTCCCCGCAGGCTCAACCGTCGGGGATCTTGCTGCCAGCATCGGTTCGCGTCTCGCCAAAGCGGCGGTTGCGGGCGTGGTCAACGGGTCCGAGACCGATCTGTCGACGCTTCTTCCCGAAGGCGCAACGGTGGCCATCGTCACGGCCGACTCGGATCAGGGTCGACATGTCCTGCGCCATTCCACTGCTCACGTTCTGGCCCAGGCAGTGACGCAACTGTTTCCCGGAGCCAAGTTCTCCATCGGTCCGGCCATCGAAGACGGTTTCTATTACGACTTCGATCTGCCTGGTGGCCGAACCTTTTCCGAAACCGACCTTCAGGAGATCACCGCCAAGATGCGGGAAATCGTTTCTGCAGGTCAACCTTTCGTTCGCTCCGAGGTTTCTGTCGGCGAGGCATTGTCGTTGTTCGCCGATCAGCCCTACAAGTGCGAGATCATCGAACGCGTGACCGCGGGTACCGCTGATGGCGCCGATGCCGACGAAGTGGGTGGCGGCGAAACCATCAGCGTTTACCGCAACACTCCCGATTTCGTCGATCTGTGTCGCGGGCCCCACGTGCCCACGACGGCAAAGTTGGGACACTTCGCGCTCATGAAAGTGGCTGGCGCATACTGGCGATCCTCGGACAAGGGACCGATGTTGCAGCGCATCTACGGAACCGCCTGGGAGTCCAAGGCCGCGCTCGACGAGCACCTCCACCGTCTGGCCGAGGCGGAGAAGCGTGATCATCGTCGCCTTGCTGTCGAACAGGATCTGCTGTCGTTTCCCTCGGAGTTGGGCGGCGGTCTTGCGGTGTGGCACCCGAAGGGTGCGATCGTGCGCAAGCTGATGGAGGACTACAGCCGAGAGCGTCACCAGAACGGTGGATACCAGTTCGTCTTCACCCCTCACCTGGCCAATGCGAATCTGTTCCAGACATCTGGTCACCTCGATTTCTACAAAGACGGCATGTATCCGGCGATGGAAATGGACAACGGGACGTACTACCCGAAGCCCATGAACTGCCCCATGCATTGTTTGATCTTCAGCGGACGTCAGCGCAGTTATCGCGAACTGCCGTTGCGGTTGTTCGAGTTGGGAACCGTCTATCGCTACGAACGTGCCGGAACATTGCACGGATTGTTGCGCATCCGTGGTTTCACCCAGGACGACAGCCACATCTACTGCACCGAAGATCAGATGGCCGACGAGATCACCTCGTTGCTCGACTTCGTGATGTCTGTGCTCCGTCGCTTCGGATTCGACGATTTCGAGTTCAATCTCTCCACCCGCGATCCCCTGAAGTCGGTGGGATCCGACGACATCTGGGAGAAGGCGACTGCAGCCCTGCGTGAGGCGCTCGATCGTCACGGTGTTGCCTACAAGGTCAAAGAGGGCGATGCAGCCTTCTACGGACCGAAAATCGACATCGACGTGCGCGATGCCATCGGCCGCAAGTGGCAGCTGTCCACCATCCAGTGCGACTTCAACCTTCCCGAGCGTTTCA
>JBILKS010000209.1:0-3411 GCA_044376595.1 Ilumatobacteraceae bacterium
ACAACAAGCACCGGATCGCAGACTCCCTTGCTGCCGGGGTCACCTACAAGCAGATGCAAATCACGCCGCAGAATCTCGACACCGTGTTGACCGATCACGTCGGCTCTGGTGACTTGCTTCTCGACCTTGCATGGAACATAGATGCACCCACGATCCTCACGTGGTGCCACGACCACAACGTGCGCTACCTGAACACGTCTGTGGAGCTTTGGGATCCGTACGAAGACATGGCGGCCACTCCCCCGCTCGAGCGCACTCTGTACGTTCGCCACCAAGAACTGGCCCGCATGGTTCAGCGCTGGGGTGGCAACAGCGGAGCCACAGCCGTGATCGAGCACGGGGCCAACCCCGGTCTCGTCAGCCATTTCGCAAAGCTGGCGCTGGTGGAAATCTCCACAGCGCTGCTGAAGGACGGCAAAGCCGGCTCACGCAAGGCAGGGCTCGAGGCGGCCCTGGCGACGGGAGCCTTCAACCAGTTGGCCATGCTCACCGGCACCAAGGTGATTCACATCGCCGAACGCGACACGCAAACCAGCTTGGTGCCGAAGGCGCCGAACGAGTTCGTGAACTCGTGGAGTGTCGAGGGCTTCTACGAAGAAGGTATCGCCCCTGCGGAAATGGGTTGGGGCACCCACGAAAAGAAGTTGCCGAAGAATGCCCACGTGCACACCAAGAATGGCCCGCGCAACCAAATTTGCATTGCCAAACCGGGCATGGAGGTATGGGTGCGCAGCGTTGTTCCATCAGGCGAGATGCACGGCATGGTCATTCGCCACGGCGAGGCCTACACGATGTGCGAGCACCTGTCTGTGTACGACGACAAAGGTGACGCTGTCTACCGACCCACTGTTCACTACGCCTACTGCCCCACCGATGCTGCGATCATGAGCGTGGCCGAGTTGCGCATGCGCAACTGGGAGATGCAACCGAAGCAGCGCATCCTGAACGACGAGATCGACCACGGTCGCGACGAGTTGGGTGTCCTGTTGATGGGCCACGACTACAACGCATGGTGGACGGGTTCGCGCCTCAGCATCGAAGAGGCACGCGCAATCCTGCCGTCGCAGAGCGCCACCACCCTGCAGGTGGCCTCCAGCGTGATCTCCGCCGTGGTGTGGATGTTCGACGAGCCGAATCGGGGCCTGTGCGTTCCCGATGACTTGCCATACGACGCCATCTTGAAGACGGCGCGTCCGTACCTCGGCACATGGCATTCGGGCGCCATCGACTGGGACCCGCTGCGGACGCGCAAGCCGATCTTCCCGGGGGTCAGCGACGAGGGTGCCGAACTCGACCACAGCGATCCGTGGCAGTTCAGCAACTTCCTGGTCTGATGGATCTGATGTGATGTGAGAGGGGTGGCCTTGCGGGGCCGCCCCTCTTTTTTGCGCCGGGCGGACCAATGAAGGCTGCCCTGACATTGCGGGCAGGTGACGCGAGGGCTAGCCTGATGCCAATGACTCATTCCCTGAGCCTCCTCCTTATGTAACGGCGACAGCCGCATATCGCTGTCGCCGATCCTCCTGCGCCCGAAAGGCCAGGGGGATTTTTTGTTTTCCCGATCAAGTCCCGTCCGCAGAAGTTTCAACTCAGAACGAAGAAGAGAAAGCCAGAGCAATGCCACCAGCAAACGTGACTCCCAAGAAGATGGCCTTCGACAAATACAAAGCCTTTGTGCCAGTCGTGCTCCACGACCGCACATGGCCAAACCGCGTGATCGACAAGGCGCCGTTGTGGTGCTCAGTCGACCTTCGCGACGGAAATCAGGCGCTCATCGACCCCATGGATCCCGAGCGCAAGCGTCGGATGTTCATCGCGCTGGTCAACATGGGCTTCAAGGAGATCGAGGTGGGCTTCCCTTCAGCCAGCCAGCCCGACTTCGATTTCGTACGGATGCTGGTGCAAGACGACCTGATCCCCGACGATGTCACCATTCAGGTGCTCGTGCAAAGCCGCGCTGATCTCATCGAACGCACATACGAGTGTCTGCAGGGCGTGCCCCGAGCCATCGTTCACTTCTACAACTCCACCAATCCACTGCAGCGTCGCGTGGTGTTCGGCCTGGAAAAGAATGGAATCGTCGACATCGCAGTCAATGCGGCGAAGTTGTGCAAGAAGTTGGAAGAAACTGTCCCCACAACTCAGATCCGTTACGAGTATTCGCCCGAGAGCTTCACGCTCACCGAGCCCGACTTCGCGATCGAAGTGTGCGAGGCCGTGATGGACGTGATCGCCCCCACTCCCGACAATCCCATCATCCTGAATCTTCCGGCCACAGTCGAGTGCTACTCGCCCAATGTGTACGGCGATGTCATCGAGTGGTTTGGACGGACCATCAAGAAGCGCGACAGCATCGTGCTGTCGCTTCATCCGCACAACGACCGCGGATGCGCAGTTGCCGCCGCCGAATTCGGCGTGATGGCCGGCGCAGATCGTGTTGAGGGAACTCTGTTCGGCAACGGCGAGCGCACCGGCAACGTCGACATCGTCAATCTCGCGATGAACCTCTTCATGAATGGCGTCGACCCGGATCTCGACATCACCGACATCGACGCTCTGCGTCGTGTCGCCGAATATTGCAACCGCTTGCCTGTGCACCCACGCCACCCGTACGTCGGCGACTTGGTGTACACGGCATTCTCCGGCAGCCACCAAGACGCCATCAAGAAGGGCTTCGAGGCTTTGCCTGCCGACTACTCCGAGTGGGGCGTACCGTACCTCCCGATCGACCCGAAGCATGTCGGTCGTTCGTATGAGGCCGTGATTCGGGTCAACAGCCAATCGGGCAAGGGCGGCGTTGCCTACATCATGAAAGCCGAACACGGCTTCGACTTGCCTCGCCGTTTGCAGATCGAGTTCTCGAAGACCATCCAGCACATCACCGAAGACTCCGGCACGGAGATTTCGCCTGTGATCATGTGGGACGCCTTCCGCAGCGAGTATCTGCCCGAGGCACCATCGATGCATCTCGACAGCCACGAGTTGAAGAGCGACTCAACCAGCGGAACCACCACCATCACCGCACAGTTGAAGGTGGGCGGCGAGCGCAAGACAGTTGTCGGCCAGGGCAATGGACCGATCGATGCTTTCGTCAACGGGCTACGTTCCGGCCTGAACTTCGATCTCGACGTCCTTGACTACACCGAACACGCCATGGGCTCCGGCGCCGACGCCACCGCGGTTGCCTACGTCGAGAGCACCACCTCGGATGGCACGGTCAAGTGGGGCGTGGGGTCCGATCCCAACATCATCACGGCATCGCTGCGCGCTGTCCTGGCTGCCGCCGAGCGTCAAAGCACCGCAGGCAACTGAACTCCGTCGGCCACCGAATCAGCGGGTAGGGTCTCGTACATGCGCGTAGTTGTTGACTTTGATGTGTGTGCTTCGACGGGTGCCTGCACCCAGACTGCA
>JBILKS010000013.1:0-10727 GCA_044376595.1 Ilumatobacteraceae bacterium
AAAAAGGTTCGTCGCGTGGCTGAAAAGGAAGCCGGAACCGTCACCGAGGTGTTGCTGGTGATCGATGCCACCACCGGACAAAACGGGTTGTCGCAGGCGCAACAATTCGCCGAAGCGACGAATGTCACCGGAGTTGTGCTCACCAAACTCGACGGTTCTGCCAAGGGTGGCATCGTCTTTGCCATCGAGACACAACTCGGAATCCCGGTGAAGTTGGTGGGGCTTGGCGAGACAATCGACGACCTGGTGGCCTTCGATCCACAGGAGTACGTGCGGGAACTCTTCGCCGAGTCGTAACGTCACAGGTGTGATGACACCACTCGTGAAATTCCTCGCGCCCCTTTCCGTTGTCGGTCTCCTCGTGGCATGCGGCCCGCGAGAAGAAGTGGCCGCACCCATTGTCTTCTCGCTCAGCCAGACATCTCGCTCGGCCACGGCCGAGATGGCAAGCGATTCCGCGGCTGGAGCCAATGCGGATCAGGCGGTGTCGGGCAAGATGATCGGTCTGCCGATGATCACCACCTACGTGGCCGCGGGCGATCTTGCGGCACTCGACGGCAAGGCCACATCGTGGAAATCCGATGAGACGCCCACCAAGAAAGAGATGCGTCGCATTGCCGAGGCACTGGGTGTCGAGGGTGATGTGGTCGAGCAATCCGCCGACATGGGTGGAGGCTTCGTGGTGGGACCCACCGATGGTTCCGGGCCGATGATGAGTTTCTCCAACAGCGAGTACGACGCATTCCATTCGTGGTGGTGGTCGATGGCGTCGGGGGGATGGTCGTCGGATTCCACCATCAGTCGCAGCGAATCGCCGGTGGAGCCGCAGAAGCCGGAAAACCTGCCCACCAAGCTCGAAGCCGAAGATGCAGTGGCCAAGATCATCAGCGATGCGGGCTTCAGCGTCGACGACATCGATGTGACTGCCGATGAGTGGGGCGTGTGGGCAACCGCCTGGGAAACCTTCGACGGCATGCGCTCTCCGTTCGCATGGAACTTCGGATTCGGCGCCAACAAGGCACTCACGTATGCGTCCGGCCATCTGCTGAAGTTCGAAAAGGGCCCCGAATTTCCGCGTGTCGGATCCACGGTCGGTGTCGAGCGTCTTTCCGACCCGAAGTACTCGGGATGGTACGGCTACGGCGCAACTGCTCGTGATGCCACCATGGCCATTGAGCCTGCGCCAGTAGGGTCCAGTGAACCCGGCGAGTCAACCGACACCACCACGTCCGAACCGGAGGTGGTGGAAGTGAAGTTGAAGAGCGTGAACGAGTCGCTGATGTCGGTGGTCGACGACAAGGGTGTCGTGTGGCTGTTGCCCGCGTACGAGTACGCAACGGCCGACGGCTACAGCGTGAGCACGCTGGCCATCGCCGACGAGTTCATCGCACAAGAGTCACCCGCCACAACAGACACTGCGGTGGAGCCGTCACCCGGCGACAGCGGCAGTGAAGGTGGCAGTGAAGGTGGCAGTGAAGGCGGCAGTGACGGCAGTAGCGACGGTTCGTCGCCTGGTTCGGTGGGGGACATCGTTGCCCCAACACCCGAAGATGCCGCAGCCCTCGTTGGATTGACCGAAGCCGAGGCCGTCAAGGTCATTGCCTCGAATGGCTGGACGTCTCGTGTTGGCAAACGTGACGCCGAAGAGTTCATGCTCACTGCCGACTACTCCGAAACGCGCCTCACCCTCACCATCGAGGCGGAAAAGGTCACTGCTGCCGTCATCGGCTAGTCGAATTACGTCCGGTCGCTTCGGTACCGGCGATGCCGGTCGCTAGCCTCGAAGAGCGATGTTCGACAATCTGAGTTCCCGTTTCGAGTCGATCCTCAAGAAGGTTCGTGGCAAGGGTCGCCTGACCGAGGCCGATGTCGACGAGGTGATGGGTGAGATTCGCGCAGCCCTGCTCGACGCTGACGTCAATGTGTCGGTGGCTCGTGCGGTGGTGGCACGCATCCGCGAACAAGCCGTTGGCGTCGAGGTGTCCCAGGCGCTCGACCCCGGCCAGCAGGTTGTCAAGATCGTCAACCAAGAACTCACCGCCATGTTGGGTGGCGAGACACTGAAGATCACCTACGCCGGCAAGCCACCCACGGTGGTGTTGATGGCCGGTCTTCAGGGTTCGGGCAAAACCACGAGCGCGGCGAAGTTGGCGCGATGGTTCAAATCGCAAGGACGACAGCCACTGTTGGTGGGAGCCGACCTTCAGCGCCCCGCGGCGGTCGAGCAGTTGCGCACGCTCGGTCGCCAAATCGACGTGCCGGTGTTCTCCGAGCCCGGTGATCCCGTCACCACAGCGGCACGCGGTCTGGCCGAGGCACGACGCATCGGCAAAGACGTGCTGATCGTCGACACGGCGGGTCGCTTGTCGATCGACGCCGAACTGATGGACGAGATTCGTCGCATCTCCGACACCGTCAACCCGCACTACACGTTCCTTGTCATCGACGCGATGACCGGCCAGGACGCGGTCAACACCGCGCAGTCCTTCAACGACACACTCTCGATCGACGGTGTGATTCTTTCCAAGCTCGACGGCGACGCCCGTGGTGGCGCGGCCTTGTCGGTCAAGGAAGTGATCGGGAAGCCGATCGCTTTCGCGGCCACCGGTGAAAAGATCGATGCGTTCGAGCAATTCCATCCCGATCGCATGGCCGGGCGGATTCTCGGCATGGGCGACGTACTCACCCTCATCGAACAGGCCGAGCAGGTTTTCGAGAAAGACGAAGCTGAAAAGGCCGCGGCCAAGATGTTCGAGGGCGAGTTCACGCTCGACGACTTCCTCGATCAACTCCAGCAGGTGAAGAAGATGGGCTCGATCTCCAGCATCATGGGGATGTTGCCGGGGATGCCAAAGGAACTGAAGAACGCCGAGATCGGCGACGATCAGATCAAGGTCACCGAAGCCATCATTCGGTCGATGACTCCCGAAGAGCGTCGTCAGCCCGACATCATCAATGGTTCGCGTCGTACCCGCATCGCCAAGGGAAGTGGAACATCGGTGCCCGATGTCAACCGACTGGTGAAGCAGTTCTCCGAGATGCAAAAGATGATGAAGCGCATGGGTGGCATGGGCGCCGCGGGCGGCAAAAAGGGCAAAAAGGGCAAGCCGGCCAAGATGAACCCCGTCAAGATGGCAAAGGCGATGAAGCAAATGGGAGCCGGCGACCTCTCCGAGCTCGCCGGTCTGGCCGGAGGCGGAAAAGGTCCGATGGGGCTGCCCAGCGCGGACCCCAAGAATACCGGTGCGAAAAATGGCGGAGCCTTCCCCGATTTTCGAGACTTCCGATAGCCTTTCCCGGTCAGGCCACGGGCTTTCCCGCCGTGGCGACTCAGTTGCAGGAGTATTTCATGTCAGTCAAGTTGCGTCTCACTCGGGTCGGAAAGACCAAGCAGCCCCACTACCGCATCGTCGTTGCCGACGAGCGTCGCTCGCGTGACGGCCGGTTCATCGAGATCCTCGGTCAGTACAACCCACGTACCGAGCCCTCCCACCTCAAGGTCGACAACGACAAGGCCGTTGCCTGGCTGCAGCAGGGCGCCCAGCCCACAGAGCGTGTTCGCAAGCTCCTCGAGATCTCCGGCGCGTGGGAGCAGTTCACCGCGTCCAAGAGCGCCAAGTGAGCGACAGCACCAATCTCGTCCCGGCACCCACGGCAACGGCGGTTCTGCAACACGTCGTTCGCTCCATTGTCGACGACCCTGATGCTGTCAACGTCGACGCCCGCGAGGAAGACGAAAAGGTCTATCTCGAGGTGCGCGTCGGTGCTGGTGATCTCGGACGCGTCATCGGACGTCGTGGCCGTACTGCCCAGAGCATCCGCACCGTTGTGCGCGCTGCGGCCAGTCGCGACGGTGTCGATGTCGACATCGACTTCGTCGACGAGTGACGGTCCCTGCCGGACTCCTCGAGGTCGGCACCTTCGGTCGCACCCACGGCGTGCGCGGAGAGATCTACCTCAGCCTCACATCTGATCGCGCTGAACGTCATCGCGACGGCGCTCGATTCTGGGTTGGTGGCAAGTGGATCACACTCACCAAGATTCGTCCGAACAACGCTCGCTGGATTGTCACGGTCGAGGGTGTTTCCAACCCCGAAGATGCTCGCCTGCTCACCAATCAGGTGGCCTACGCCGAGCCGATCGACGACGACGATGCCCTGTGGGTTCACGATCTTGTCGGGTCCCGTGTGGTGGGTAGCGACGGCACAGAGTACGGAACATGTGTTGCCGTGCTCGACAATCCGGCCCACGCCATCATCGAAACCGACACTTCGGTGCTGATCCCTGTGCCGTTCGTGGTGAGCCACGACAGCGGCGTGGTGGAGGTCGATCCACCGGCGGGATTGTTGGATCTGCGAGACAACTGATGCGGATCGACGTCTTCAGCATCTTTCCGAACATGGTCGACCAGTTCTGCTCCGACAGTCTGCTCGGCCGGGCACGTGGCGCGGGAATGGTCAATCTGCGGACCCACGATCTGCGGAACTACACCACCGACGTGCATCGCACCGTCGACGACTCGGTGTTCGGGGGAGGCGCGGGCATGCTGATGCGACCCGAGCCCATCTTCGCCGCCGTCGAAGACGTCCAGCCGCCCCGACCGTTGATCCTTCTCGGCCCCGGCGGTGATCGCTTCGATCAGGACATTGCCCACCAGTTGGCGGCGGGCCAGGGTTTCAGTCTCTTGTGCGGCCGTTACGAGGGCGTCGACCACCGCGTGCGCGAACATCTCATCGATGCCGAGATGTCGGTGGGGGACGTGGTTCTGGCCGGCGGGGAGGTGGCGGCATGTCTCGTGATCGAAGCTGTGACCCGCCTCTTGCCCGGTGTCATGGGGAACGCTGAGTCACCCGTCACCGAGAGTTTCGGTGCATCGGGCCTCCTGGAAGAGCCCCAGTACACCCGTCCAGGTGAGTTTCGGGGATGGGAAGTGCCCGAGGTGCTGCGCAGCGGCGATCACGCCAAAATCACCCGCTGGCGCCGTGCTCAGGCGTTGCATCGCACGCTCAGGGCTCGGCCCGACCTGATCGAGGCCCGTGGAGGACTTCAACCAGATGAGCTTCGCCTGTTGGAAGAGTTCCCTCCTGTTGCCTATCCTTCAGCGTTCAGTCAGAACGGGCCCCCGCCCGCTCCCAACCAGTAACGGACGCGCCATGAAGACCACCGATCTCGTAGACAACCAGTACCTGCGCAGCGACCTGCCCGACCTCCGCGCAGGCGACGAGGTGAAGGTGCACGTGCGAGTCGTCGAAAGCGGCAAAGAGCGCATCCAGATCTTCCAGGGAAACATCATCGCCATCCAGGGCTCCGGCGTTGCCGAGTCCTACACGGTGCGCAAGCTCAGCTACGGCGTGGGTGTCGAGCGTACGTTCCCGAAGCACAGCCCCGCTGTTGCCAAGGTCGAACTCATGCACCGGGGCGACATCCGTCGCGCCAAGTTGTATTACCTGCGCGACCGCACCGGTAAGGCCGCCAAGATTCGCGAGAAGCGCGAAAAGTAGAGCGTGCTCGGGCACACATTGTCAGACGACACATTGTCAGACAACGTGCCTTCGCCTGAGTTCATCGGGCCCACATGAACACCGACGACCTCGAGAACTTCGAAGCTGAACGAGAGTTGCAGCTTGCCCAGGAGTACCAAGACGTCGTTTCGATGTTCCGCTTTGCGGTGGAGTCCGAACGCCGCTTCTACCTCGCGAACGGGGTCGTCACACGCGTTGCGTCCGATGGTCCGCGTCCGCTGATCGAAGTGGAGTTGACCGACGCATGGGTGTGGGACATGTACCGCAAGAGCCGATTCGTTCCAAAGGTGAAGATCATGTCGTTCAAAGACGTGAACATCGAGGAACTCCCTCGCGAAGAGATCTGAGTGCGCCGCGCGTGGCGCGCGGCAAGTGGGGCGAGAATCTTGCCGCCACGTGGTATCTGCGCAACGGCTGGCGGGTGATCGGCCGAAATGTGCGCAACGGGCACGGCGAAATCGACATCATCGCCACGAAGGACAACGTGGTGGCCGTGGTCGAGGTGAAGGCACGCCGAAGCGCGGCATTCGGTTCGCCCGCCGAAGCAATCACGCGCGACAAGCAGCGGGCGGTGCGCTCCACTGCCTTTCGCTGGGCCGCAGAGCACGGGGTGCCGGTGCGACGTCTGCGCTTCGATGTGGTGTGTATCACGGGTGTGGCGATCGACGTGATGTTCGATGCGTTCTAGCGGGTGCGGCGATCCCAACAGGTGTAGTGCCAGTGTCGGCGCAGATCGGGTGCTTCCGACGGAACCGTGACGTAGTGGCCGGTTCCCACGGGGATCTCTTGCTGGCAGCCGGGGCACACGTAGGTCTTCGTAGCTTGGTACGGCTGAACACGACGCACCTCGACCCGACCGTAGAGGCCGTTCCAGATGTCGCTCATTCAAGATCCCGTGTCAACCGAGAAATGCCCAGATCACAAGACCGATTGACGCTGCCAGGGCGCCGACCACGAAAATAATGTCGGTCTTGCGCTTGACTTGCTTGCGCGTCGCATCGAATCCCACGCCGCCATTATGTATCGTCGGGGCATGTCTTCCTCCAACTCTTTGCAGACAATCACCGTTGATCGCAGCGCAGACGGTGTGGTCACCATCACTCTGAACCGCCCGCACCGCAAGAACGCCATCGATTCGGTGATGTGGGATGAGTTGCTCGCCACCTTTCAAGAGATCGGGAAGAACGCCGCCGACCGCGCGGTGGTCATCACTGGTGCCGGCGGAGACTTCTGCTCGGGTGCTGACCTTGGCGCCGGTGGGGCGTCGTCCGAGAACCAACACCAGTTGGCCAAGATGCGCCACGTCAGCAGTGTTGCGCTGGCGCTTGCACGTTTGCCCCAGCCCGTGATCGCCAAGGTGCGCGGTGTGGCTGTGGGCGCGGGCCTCAACATGGCTCTTGGTTGCGACCTGGTTGTCGCGTCGGAAAACGCCCGCTTCTCCGAGATCTTCGCCAAGCGCGGTCTCAGCATCGATTTTGGTGGATCGTGGATCCTTCCCCGCCGCATCGGATTGCACAAGGCCAAAGAGCTCGTGTTCTTCGCTGACATCATCAGTGCCTCCGATGCCGAGAGCCTCGGACTCGTCAACCGCGTGGTTCCCGATGTTGAACTCGACGCTTTCGTCGATGCGTGGGCTGCACGTCTCGCGCAGGCGGCTCCCATCGCGGTGGCTCAATCCAAGCGCATGCTCAACAACGCCATGAACGTCACCCTCGAAGAAGCACTCGACGACGAAGGTGCGGCGCAAACGGTCAACTTCTCCACCAAGGACACTGCCGAGGCAATGAAGGCTTTCGCCGAAAAGCGCGAACCACAGTTCAAGGGTCGGTAACGCCACTTGTTCGTGCGCCGGTTCATGGTGACTCTGATGCTGTGCATCGGGGTGCAATCCGGAGTGGCACTCGCCTCCACTGATCCGAACGCTGATCCGAACACTGCAACCAGTACCTCGGTGGTGGCGGTGCCAGAACCCGTCGACGAGCAACAGAACACGCCCCTTCCCGATGTCACTGCTCCTCCGCCCACGGTGGCGGCTGCGTCCACCACGGTTCCCGTTGGTTGCCCGCCGCCTCCGGCATCGCAGGCCGTGTTCGTGGGGCGGCTCGACACCATCGATGCCACCACGGGGACGTTCACGGTGCAACAACTTCGCTCCGGTTCGCTCAGTGGATACTCAACCGACACCACGGGTACCGACGGTGTGGTGGTCACCACCGCGGTGGTGTATTACGGCCGCGACGTGAAGTTCGTCGATGAGGGCCAGACATATCTCGTGGGAACTGCTCTCGATGTCAATACCGGGCGCCTGTATTCGCGGGTGTCGGAGAACACGCCGCTGTTCGGTGGGAATCAGGTTGCCGACATCAACAACTCCGGGGTGGTGTGTCCCACGTTCGACGATCCGGCACGCACGCTGAACCTCGACGGCTCGGGCATCGAATCGGGAGTTCTGTCGTCACTGAATGGGAGCAGCGGACGAATCGCTCTCTCAATTCTGGTACCTGCCGGTCTGGTGTTGCTGGCCCTGGTGACCCTGGTGTTGGTGCGCAGGCTGGTGGTCTCCGCACGTTTGCCGCGCTAGGCGACGAACTCAGCGGTTGCTATTTCGCGCAGCTCGGAGACGGCCGCTTTCAGGCCTCCGGGATGCTTGAACAATGCACTTCCGGCAATGAGAAGGTTGGCACCGGCCCGTGCCGCACCGCCCACGCTCTGGGCGGAAATGCCACCGTCGACTTCGAGGTCGATCTGATCGGCCAACCCTGCAGCGTTGATCATCTCGCGTACCTCGCGGATCTTCGGCTCCATCGTGGCGATGTACTTCTGTCCGCCGAACCCCGGGTTCACGGTCATCACCAGCACCAGGTCGACGAGGTCGAGAACGTGCTCGATGGACGATGCGGGGGTGGCGGGGTTCAGGGCAACCGCGGCGGTGGCGCCCAGACTGCGAATGTTGTCGAGCGTGCGGTGCAAGTGATTGCAGGCCTCGACATGGACGATGAGTCGCGAGCAGCCGGCCTTCACGTACTCGGCTGCCATCACGTCGGGAGTCAGCACCATGAGGTGCGCCTCGAACGGCACGGCGCAGTGCTTGCGCGCTGCGGCGATGACGTCGGGTCCGAAGGTGAGATTGGGTACGAACTGCCCATCCATCACGTCCCATTGGATGAGATCAACGCCGGCTGCTTCCAAATCGCGAACCGCTTTGCCCAGTTCGGCAAAGTCTGCGGGAAGAACCGAAGGGGCGATTTGAATCGGGCGTGTCACGTGCTCATTCTACCCAGCGGCACGCCATCACCCGAGAGAACAGCGTGACCCGAGAGAAACGGCCGAAGCCCAAGACCGAACCGTACGATGAACACATGGACGTGGTGGCCGAACACTTGGTGGCGGGTGGCGATGCAATCGGCCACCTGCCGAGCGGCAAGGTCGTGTTCATCTCCGGAGCCTTGCCCGGCGAGACCGTGCGCATCGCGCTCACCAACACGCGAAAAGACTTTGCCCGAGCCGTGGTGGAAGACGTGATCGAGGCATCGCCCCACCGCGTGTCGCCACCCTGCCCACACGTTGCAGAGGGTTGCGGTGGTTGCCAGTGGCAGCACCTGTCCCATCAGGGTCAAATGGAAGCAAAGAAACGCATTGCCGCCGAATCGTTGGCACGTACCGCACATCTTGGTTCGGTCGAAGACCTGCAAGCGCGTATTCGTGACTTCGGGGCCGTGCCGGCTTTGGGGTCGCGCACCACTCTGCGTATCGCCTTCGACGCCAACGGACTTCCGGGTTTCCGCAGGCAAGCAAGCCACGACGTGGTGCCGATCAGTGAGTGCTTCGTAGCGCACCCGTTGCTCAACCGTGTACTCACCCGAATCACGGCCCAACCCGGAAGCGATGTCGAAGTCACCCTTCGGTGCAGCACCGCCACGGAGGTTGTCGGCGCAACGGTGCATGGCGACCCCGACGACGTGAGTGGACTCGAGTTCTGTGACGTGGTGGGTGACGAGGCCCGTCTCGTCGAAACCATCGCCGGACAAGATCTGGTCGTTTCCATGGGGGCCTTTTTCCAGTCGAGTCCCAAGGCTGCGGAGTTGTTGATCAACGCGGTGCGCACGCTCGTCGGACCCGAGTGTCTCAGCGGGGCCAACGGCGGCGTGGTCGATGCCTACGGGGGTGGCGGTCTGTTGTCGGCGACTCTCGTACCGGCTCACGTGCCCGTCACCTTGGTGGAAGAGAATCCCTACGCAGTGGCCGATGCCCGCCGCAATCTGGCCAACAACGCAGCGACCATCGTGAAGACCTCTGTCGAGACTTGGCGTGCCACGCCAGCCGGAGTGGTCATCGCCGATCCGTCACGGCAGGGGCTGGGGTCAGGCGGTGTCGCGGCTCTCGTGGCCACGGGCGCGCCGCTCTTCGTGCTGGTCAGTTGCGATGCGGCGGCCGGTGCGCGCGACATTCGCATGCTCGCCGAAGAGGGTTACGTGCTCGACCAGGTGGGAGTCATCGACATGTTCCCCCATACCAACCACCTCGAGATGGTCTCGCTGTTGCGCGCCGGTGAGGTGCGTCGAATCACAGCACCCGACGCAAGCGACGTTCCACCCGCCGCGTGAATCGATTGCGTTCCACGCGCGTCGAGCCATCCACGTCGTACATGGCCAGCCATGTGGTGCGGCATCGCCACGAACACAGAACGCGCACTGCGCGGGTGATGGTGCGCTTTCCCGCCTCGCCTTCGAGTGTGTTCACGAACTTGGTCGAGCCATGCGTGGTGACGGCGATCAGGCGCTTCACGTTGCCCAAGTTCGGGCTGATCCGATCGGCGCCATCTTTCACGACCCAGGCAACGCCGTGGGCAAGAACACGATCCATCCATGCCTTCAAGATCGCTGGCTGGGCAGACCACCAGGTGGGGTAGACGAACACCAGGGTGTCGCACCACTGCAGGTCGGCGAAATGGCCTGCGAGATGTGGTTTGGTCTCCGGTGCCGCGCGGTGAAGCTGCCACTCGTTGAGCGAGATGGCTGAAGAGAAGCCCTCTGCGTGGAGATCGTGCTGGCGTACCTCGGCGTTCTTTTCAGCTGCCATCGCAAGCACCAGATCGCGAAGCGAGCCAACGAAGCTGCCCGCTTCGGGATGGGCGAACACCACCAGAATCTTGCGGCTCACTTCAGCCTCGCTGCCGTCTTGGCAACGCGCTGAAGAAAGCGCTCG
>JBILKS010000210.1:0-3367 GCA_044376595.1 Ilumatobacteraceae bacterium
GTGCCACAAGCTTGTTGCACTGTGTCTTGCATTCGTCACAGTTCTCGCGGCTTGTGGTGGCGGTGGCGGATCTTCGGGAGGCGGTGGCGGCGCAGCCAGTAGCGGCGGAACTGCGCCATCCGGTGCAGTCGCCGCAGGCCTGCAACCGGTGACCGATGGTTGGTCGTTCCCCAACTTTCCTGCCTCGGCCTATCCCGATCTGAATTTCGATGCGTCGGACTTGGTCAGCATGTTCGGCTCCGACGAGACGATCTGCGTCGGTGGTGTTGCAGAACCGTGTGAGTTGACCGCAGAGGCAGCCGCATGGGCACGCATGGTGAACCAAGCGCGGGCCACGGGACACTGCGAAGGCTTGGTTGCCCTTGCGTCGTCTCGATTCAACAACAAGGAAACTCCCGAGACGGTGAAGTTGCCAACCGCAGACGAAACGCTGCACGCGATTCTTCGTACCTTTGCGACACAGTTCATCCCCGAAGTGCAGGAGAGCATCGGCAAATGGATGGCCGCTTCGTTCGAAGAGAAGATCGACGAATTGAAGAAGTCCTTTGCGGCTGGTCGTCTCGACTACACCCTCGGTGTGTACACCGATGGTGGCGGTCACGCCGTGTTGCCCTACGCGGTGGAGTACCCCACGCCCGACACACCGCGCATCATGGTCTACGACTCGAACTGGCCGGCGAAAAATCGCTACGTCGATGTCGATCTGAAAGCACAGAAGTGGAAGTTCTCGTTTGCGGGAGAAGACCCTGAGAAGGATCTTGCCGCATGGGCCGGTGGTCCCGATGCAATGGACCTCACGCCCTTCGAGGCGCGCACCGGAACATGTCCGTTCTGCGGATCTGATGTCAAGGTGGCCAAGACCACTCTGTTGATTCGTACCTCGAATCTCGACTGGGAAGTGGAGACGGATTCGGGAACGTTGTCACCGGGCACACCTTCGACCACTGACGGTGCCAGCGTGAACCCGGTGAAGGGAACCATCGAGTCGGTCAACATCGATTCCAAAGATCGCCGTTCCAGCTACGACTTCATCGTGCAACTGCCGGTGAAGACCGACACCAATGCATCCACCACTACCGGAGCGCCCACCACCACCGCTGCGGCCGGATCCGGTGGCAAGGCAAAGATGACCTTCAAGGGTGCGGCCAGCGTGTTCGCCATCATGCCCACGGGCATTGCTTCGTTCACCACACCCGGAACCAGCACCGAACCGGTGGAAGTGGGCAACGGCTCGATCAGTTCGAAAGACCCTTCGGTCGATCTCACCCTTGCCTCGGGCAATCTGGTGGCCAACGCCTCGGGTTCGTCAGCTGAGTTGGTTGCATCCGAAACCTCGATGGCGGTCACAGTCACCGCACCCAACGGACAGGTCATCAGCCAGGAAGTGAACCCCGAGACGCCGGTACTCCAGATGAAGGCCGACAGCGAATCGGGCGGCATCACGGTGTTGGCACAGAACACTTCAGGCGTTATTGAGAAGACCGAGGTCTCTGCCGACGGTACCCAGACCAAGTCCATCGCAGAAGCCGGATCATTGAACCTGAACAAGGTCGAAGTGGAGTTGCCGAAGGAACTGGAGAGCAAGCCGCTCGACGTGTTGCCGTCGCTCGAAGACCGCAATCTCGCCAACCCCAACTACAAGGCCGACACGGTGTACGTGGCGCCCACCACTCTTCCGCCGAAGAGCGAGCCCACCACCGGCAATCAAGTTGCCGCGGCGGCAAGTTCGTCTCTGCCAACCAAGAACGCGGCGCCCACCACCACCAACGCCCGTGGAGTCAATGCAGCGTCGAACGCGGGCAACACTGCGACCACCGACGAACCTGTGAGGCCCAAAGTCGGGGCTTTCAATCTGGAACCGAAGACATTCGGCGACCCGGCGTTCACCATCGATCCGCCGTCTTCGGACAGTTCGGGTGGTTTCCGCTTCACCAGCAGCAAGTCCGACGTAGCTTCGGTCAGTCTGCTCACGGGCCGTGTCACCATCGTGGGTGCCGGCACCACAACCATCACGGCCACGCAGTCGGCAGTCAAGGGATTCACCACGGCCACCACGACAGCTGTGCTCGTGGTGTCGAAGGCGGCTCCGGAACTTGGTGTCGTGAGGCCGATCGACAAGACCTTCGGCGAAGAAGCATTCACCATCAGGCCACCAACCTCCGACAGCAAGGGCGCTTTCGAGTTCGAAAGCAGCAACGAAGGTGCCGTGAAGATCAACGCCACCACTGGTCGGGCAACCATCACCGGTGCGGGCCGATCCACCATCACGATGTCGCAGGCGGTGACCGATGATCACATTGCGGCGTCGCGGACGTTGGTGGTGACGGTCAAGAAGGGAACACCCACGCTCGGTGCGTTCGACAACGTCACCAAGACGTTCGGAGATGCGGAGTTCGAGGTTGCCAGGCCGCCGTCCGACAGCCGAGCGCCATTCTCCTTCACAAGTACCAATGGGGGTGTTGCCACCATCAGCGCCACAGGGCGTGTCGCCATCGTGGGTGCCGGTACCACCATCATCACGGCCACACAGGCGGCGAACGACGACTGGGTCACAGCGGCGAAGCAGATGACGCTGACGGTGAAGAAATCCGAGGTGCTCTTTGCGTCCGGAACCGGAATATCGAAGACCTTCGGCGATGCCGCATTCATCATCGACAAGCCGAGCACTGCGAGCCCGGGGGCATTCACCTTCAGGAGCGACAACACCTCTGTCGTGTCGGTGGAGGAGACAACGGGCAAGGCCACCGTTGTCGGTGCGGGTGAGGCGCGCATCACCATCACGCAGGCCGCGACCGCCAACTACGAGAGTTCGTCCGTCATTCGTACGGTCACGGTTGCCAAGGCAACGGCCGACATCACCGGCCTCGAACTCACCGACCTCATCTTCGGTGCAGCCGACACCACGCTGAGCCCGAAATCTCCGGGTACCGGCGCCTTCACGTATCGCAGCAACAACACCAACGTGCTCACGGTGAGCACCCGTGGCGTGGTGAGAGTGGTGGCCGCAGGCACGGCAACCATCACGGTCAGCCAAGCTTCCAGTGCGAACTACGAGGCCGCATCGGCATCGGTGACAATCAAAGTCAACCGGGCCACTCCGAGCTTCCAGGCTCTCGCTCCGATCACCAAGAGCTACGGAGATGAATCCTTCATCTACGAGTGGGGTACGTCTCCCAGCGATGGTGTCATCACCTACCGCAGCAGCAATACCAATGTGGCCACGATCAACGCCTCCACTGGTCGGGTGACCCTGGTGGGTGTTGGCGAGGCAACACTCACGATGTCACAGGCCGAGGCGGCCAACTACAACGCGGTCGCGGTGACTGCGCGGCTCACGGTCAGCAAGGGGCTTCCTGTCTACGGTGAT
>JBILKS010000211.1:0-3355 GCA_044376595.1 Ilumatobacteraceae bacterium
TCGAAGAAATGGGCGGCCGACGCTGGGACACCAGTTCGCTCATCGCTCGGCTGCGATGAAACATCACCCCAAGGTGGGTTCTGCGAAGCGTGTCACTGGCATGCCGGGGAACACCACCCACTGAGCGCCGGCTTGGCGTTCGGCCACGGCGATTTGTGCTGCTTCGATCACATGATCCACGTGCAGAATGTCGAAACCCACTTCACGGATCTGTGCCTGCTGTTCGGGTGTCACCAACGGCGTGTCCACGAAGAACGGGCAGATCGCACTGAGGCATACACCGCGTTCCCACAAGGTGGGGGCCAGTGATTTCACATATCCGACAACGGCGTGTTTGGTGAGTCCGTAGACGGGGTCGGGTGGAATGGGGTAGAGGCCCGCCATCGATGCGGTGACCACGATGTCGCCGCCGTTGCCCGCAACCATGGCAGGCGCCAGATGGGCAACACCGAAGACCACGCCGTCCACGTTGACTGCCGTGGTGCGCCGATACGAGACCATGTCGAAACCGGTGAGTGCAGTGGTGTCGGGCGAACCGAACACTTGCTGGTTCGACGAGATTCCTGCGTTCAGGAAGACGAGGTCGAAGGGGGGTTGGCTCGCGGCCAGGGACGCCCACTCGTCGTTACTGGTGACATCCAGATGCAGGTAGGTCGCGCCGGTGTCCGCAGCAAGCGCAGTGCCGGTCGTGTCATCGATGTCGGTGGCCACAACGTTGGCTCCGAGATTCGACCACTGCCGCACGAGTCCGGCACCAATGCCGCTGGCTGCGCCCGTCACGAGAACGCGGGGACTCATGAGGCACCCCCGTTGCGCGCAACGATTCGCGCGGTGACCGATGCAAAGGTGTCGAGCAGGCGGTCCAGTTCGGCGTCGGTGATCACCAACGGGGGACAGAACGAGTTGGTGTCGGTGTTCAACGCCCGGGTGATGGCGCCTTCGGCCAACATTGTGTCGCGCACCGCCATTGGGTCGACACCGGCATGGTGTCCGGCCGCCCACACGGCCACTGCCCCGCGGGCATGGTCGATGAGTCCGTCTGTCGCCATGGCTCCAAGACCCGCCTCGAGGCGCGCTCCAATGTGCTTGGCTCGTTCGAGCAAGCCTTCGCTTTCCATGATGTCGAGGTTCTTCATCGCGGCAGCGCAGGCCGTGGCGTGACCCGAATAGGTGTAACCGTGGCGCAACAAGAACGACGGGTCAGATTCGATCGGGTCGAGCACCTTGCGTCCCAGAATCACGCCGCCCAAGGGCTGGTATCCCGACGTCACCGCCTTGGCGAAGGTGAGGAGGTCGGGAGTCACGCCGTAGTACTGCGCACCGAACCACGTTCCCATGCGGCCGAAGCCGGTGATGACTTCGTCGAAGATGAGATAGGCGCCGTGCTTGTCGCACAGTGCACGTACTTGCGCGAGATATCCGTCGGCGGGCGGGTACACACCGCCTGCACCTTGCAGCGGTTCGGTGATCACTGCGGCAAGAGTGTCGGCATGTTGCTCGATGAGCAGCGACAGTCCTTCGATGTCGTTCGGGTCGACCTGAACCACGTCACCCACGAGTGGGCCGTAGCCGGCCCGGTTCGGAGGAATGCCTTGTGCGCTGGTGCCGCCGTAGTTGGTGCCGTGGTACCCGCGCCCGCGGGAGATGATCAGGGTGCGCTCGGGGCGACCTGCCTGCACGTGCGCGAGTCGGGCAAGTTTCATCGCCGAATCCATGGCTTCGGAACCGCTGTTGCAGAGAAAGACCCGGGAGCCTTCGATGGGTGACAAGTCGGCGATGCGCTCGCAGAGTTGATCGGCCACGCGTGTGGTGAATGGATCGAAGGCGGAGTAGGCCTCGATGGTGGAAATCTGTCGGGCAATGGCTTCGGCCATGTCCGCACGGCCGTGACCAACGGCGCAGTACCAGAGGCTCGCCATGCCATCGATGTATTCGCGACCTGCGGTGTCGTACACGCGGGCACCTTCACCACGGGCAATTTCGATGAAAGAGGGCCTGGTGGGCTTGGCAAAGGGGTGCAAAAAGCGGGGGAGATCGGACAAAGCCATACGGAGATGGTACGTCGCCTAACCTGAAGTGCAATGAAAGGTCTCATCCTCTCCGGCGGTGCGGGCACCCGCCTGCGACCCATCACCCACACCAGCGCCAAACAGTTGGTGCCCATAGCCAACAAGCCGATTCTCTTCTACGGCATCGAGGCCATGGCCGATGCGGGCATCAAGGAAATCGGCATCATCATCGGCGACACGGGCAACGAAATCCGCGCAGCAGTGGGCGACGGTTCTCAGTTCGGCGTGAAGGTGACCTACATCCCCCAAGACGCGCCGCTCGGCCTTGCGCATTGCGTGCTCATCGCCAGCGATTTCTTGGGCGACGACGACTTCGTCATGTATCTCGGCGACAACATGCTCCAGCAGGGTCTCACCGACTTCGTGACCCGCTTCGAGTCGGCTCGGGCGGCCGGCGGATCAGAGGCCCCGAGCGCTCAGATCTTGCTCTGCGAAGTCGACGACCCGCGGCAGTTCGGCGTTGCCGAGGTCGACAGCAAAGGCGAGGTGGTGCGTCTGGTGGAAAAGCCCAGCAACCCGCCGTCCAACCTTGCACTTGTGGGTGTCTATCTGTTCGACAAGAGCGTCAACACAGCTGTTCGCAGCATTGCTCCGTCGCCGCGCGGTGAGCTCGAGATCACCGATGCCATTCAGTGGTTGGTCGACAACAAGCACCGGGTTCGCCACGAGGTGCTTCATGGCTGGTGGATCGACACCGGAAAGAAAGATCCGTTGCTCGAGTGCAACCGCCTCGTGCTTGAGGCTCTCGAACCGCACATGAGCGGCTCTGTCGATCCCACTTCGCAGATCGAGGGTCGCGTTGTCGTCGAATCCGGCGCGATCATCGAGAACTCACGCGTACGTGGCCCGGCCGTCATCGGTGCCGGATCGGTTGTGCGCAACAGTTACATCGGGCCTTACACGTCGGTGGGCAACAACTGCACCGTGGTCAACTCCGAACTCGAGCACTCCGTGTTGCTCGATGGCAGTTCCATCTCCGACATCAGCCGGATGTCTGATTCGCTGGTGGGGCGCAACGTCACCGTCAAGCGTTCAGCTCACCGTCCGGCGGGCCTCAGGCTCATGCTGGGCGACGACAGCACTGTCGAAGTCGAATAAGAAAGCGAAAGGACCACGCAGTGGCAATCATCACCCCCTCCGATGCCATCAAGGGCGTATATATCGTCGAGCCGGCCATGCACGGCGACGAGCGAGGCTTCTTCATCGAGACGTACCGTCGAGAGTGGTTCCCTCAGGGTCGAGAAATGATCCAAGCGAATCGCGGTGACCGCCAGCAGGGGTGCTTG
>JBILKS010000212.1:0-3331 GCA_044376595.1 Ilumatobacteraceae bacterium
GAGAATGGCCGCACCGTTCAAGACCACCATCTACGCGGCTCTGTCGTGTGTTGTGGCGGTCACCTTGTGCACGCTGGCCGGGCCGGTGTTGGTTCGGCGCGGCATCGACAGCGGTATCCGGGTTGCAAACGTCGGCCAGTTGAATCTCGCGGTGATCCTGTACGTGGCAGTTGTGGTTCTCGGATACTGCTTCGGGCGCCTGCAATACCTCTACATCAATCGCGCCGGTGAGAACTTCCTGCGTCTGTTGCGAATCAAGGTGTTCGCCCAGATGCAGCGCCAGTCGATGAGTTTCTACGACCGCGAGAAGGCCGGTGTGTTGGTGGCCCGGATGACGGCCGATATCGAAACGATGGCCGAAATCGTGCAGTGGGGTCTGCTCCAGTTCATTTCCGCCGCAATGTTGCTGTTCTTCGCGCTGATTGTCTTGTTTGCACTGTCGTGGCAGCTCACGCTGGTGACCCTCTTGACGATGCCCGTCATCGTGGTGGCGTCCACCAAGTTCCAGCGCGACTCGAACAAGGCCTATCTCGCGGTGCGCGAACGCGTGGGGGCCAATCTGGCAACGTTGCAGGAGAGCATCACCGGGGTGCGGGTTATTCAGGCCTATGCGCGCGAAGAAGAGCAGGTTCGGCGATTCCGCGTGTCGAATCGGGCGCTGTACAAGAGCCACATGCACGGTGTGAAAGTCAGCACCTGGTACTTCGGATTGGTGGAGTTTTCGGGTGTTCTGGCCTCGGCGTTGATCGTGGGGGTGGGTGGTTGGTTGGTGCATCGGGACACCGTCAGCGTGGGCACCGTGGTGGCGTTTGTGCTCTTGCTCGCCAGTCTGTTCGACCCAGTGCAGCAACTGTCGCAGTTGTACAACACCATGCAATCGGCGGGTGCGGCATTGAAGAAGTTGTACGGCATTCTCGATGCCGAACCGGAGGTGGGTGAAAAAGTCGGCGCAGTCGACCTTCCCGCAACCGGTGATCTCGCGGTGAACGACGTGACGTTCACGTACTTCGGCGGAGTTCAGCCGGCATTGCGCGACGTTTCGCTCGGTGTTCCCGCCGGGAAGAAGCTGGCGTTGGTGGGGCCCACGGGTGCGGGCAAGTCAACTCTCGCCAAGTTGATGGCGCGGTTGTACGACCCCACCAGCGGAAAGGTGACGTTCGGGGGAGTGGATCTGCGTGATGCCACGATGTCGTCGTTGCGCGATCGCATCGTGGTGGTGCCGCAAGAGGGTTTCCTGTTCAACGGAACCATTCGCGACAATCTGCGCATCGCGCGGGCCGATGCCACCGACGACGAAGTGGAAGATGCACTGCGCGTCTTGGGTGTGCACGAGCGATTCATGGAACTGCCAGAGGGCCTGGACACAGAGGTGCGGGAACGCGGTTCGCGACTGTCGGCAGGCGAGCGGCAACTGGTGTCCTTGGCTCGAGCCGCATTGGTCGATCCTGCGGTGCTGGTGCTCGACGAAGCCACCTCGAACCTCGACCCGGGAACCGAGAAAATTGTCGAAGCGGCGCTCGAGGCCCTGATGCGCGGCCGTTCGGTGATTGTGGTGGCGCATCGCCTCACGACGGTGCAGCGTGCGGACGCCATCGCCGTTGTGGATCATGCGCAAGTCGTGGAGCACGGTACCCACGCCGAGTTGATGTCACAACAAGGTCACTACGCGCGTCTGGTGGATGCGTGGAAGGCGAGTCAGCCCACTCGGGGCTGACGATTCAGAGTGACGTCGGCGGCGGCGGTGGGCCGTACTTGTTTTCTCCGGTGTTGCCCGGTGTTGCCCAGAAGACCAGGTTGACGATGGGGCACAACACCCACCAACCACGGTGGTCTGTGTCGTGCATGCGGCGAATGCCGTACATGATGTACGGAAGGAACGTGACCGCTGAGAACACGTTCGAGAGATTGTTGTCGATGTTGCTGAGAATGATTTCGACGACGAGGACGAAAAGGAACCAGTACCAGAAGTCCGCGCGACGGGCACGACCTCTGGGGTTGACGTAGTTCAGGAAGCCAAGTTTGACAGCGGCGATGAGGGGCATGCCCCCACCGTAACTACTGGTCAGCGGGCCACGAAGTATTTGGCGCGAGGGTGGTGGCAGATGATGGCCGAGGTTGTCTGCTCGGGTTGGTATTGCCAGCCGGTTTCCTCGTTCACCTCGATGCCAAGACGACCTGCCTCGAGAAGTTCCGCGACGGTTGCATTGTCTTCGAGATCGGGGCATGCGGGATAGCCCCACGAATAACGCCCGCCGCGATATTGCTGCCGGAAGAGGCCGTGCAAAGACGGTCCGTCTTCATCGACGAAACCCCACTCGGTGCGAATGCGATGGTGCCAGTACTCGGCAAGTGCTTCGGCCATCTCCACACCCAGGCCATGGAGCACGAGGTAGTCCTGGTACTTGTTCTGGTTGAAGAGTTCGGCAGCCATCTCGCTGACAGGGGCGCCCATCGTGACGATGTGGAAGGCGGCATAGTCCTTCTCGCCCGATTCGACACTGCGGAAGAAGTCGGCGATGCACAGGAAGGGCTCTTCGTGCTGTCGTGGGTAGTGGAAGCGACAACGCTCAGTGGTGCGAGTGTCGTCGGTGTACACAACGAGGTCGTCGCCGTCGCTGTTGACGGGGAAGTAGCCGTACACCACCTGCGGAACCAGCACGCCCGTGGACTTGGCCATGGCGAGTTGCTCCCGAAGGATGGGGCGAATCCGGGTCTTGAAATCGTCGTCGGTCTCGCCGTTTTCGGGTCGGTACTGCCACTGGTTGCGAAACAGGGCGGTTTCATTGATGTAAGCGGCGATGTCGTCGAGTCCGATGCCCTTGACCACCTTCGAACCGAGGAAGGGAGGTGTGAACACCGGATTGTCCGTTGTCACGTCGGGCGAGCGCTTCGGGAGATCCAGGACTGCACGGTCGATCTTGGTGCGCTCGGGCAGTATGCGTCCGCTGGGGACGCGTCCGAATGTGGGGTCGTCTTCGCCGCCACGCTTCATGGTCATCAACTTGTCGAGCGTGTTGAGCCCCTCGAAGGCATCGCGGCCGTAGAACACACGGCCTTCGTAGACCTCGCGTAGATCCTTTTCCACGTAGGTGCGGGTGAGCGCTGCTCCGCCGAGAAGAACGGGAAGCTCGGCCATGCCGAGAGAGTTCAACTCTTGGAGGTTCTCGCGCATGATGAGCGTGCTCTTCACCAAGAGGCCGCTCATTCCCAATGCATCGGCATTGACTTCTTTGACCTTGGCCACCATGTCGGCGATGGAGACCTTGATGCCAATGTTGTAGACCTCGTAGCCGTTGTTGGTGCAGATGATGTCGACCAGGTTCTTGCCGAT
>JBILKS010000078.1:0-5978 GCA_044376595.1 Ilumatobacteraceae bacterium
GCGCGGCGCGCCTTTGCCTCGCGCTCGGGGTCATTGCCGTTCATTCCCTGTAACTGCGAGTCACTCCATTCCTTGAACGTCTCACGCATCTCCTCGGGAACACCCAGCATGCGCGCAATCACGATCACTGGCAACGGCATGGCAAGCATGTCGTGAAGATCGGCGGAACGCGACGGCGAACTGGCCATCGCATCGACCAGCTCGTCGACCAAAGTCGTGATCATCGGCTCGAGCGCCATGGCTGCGCGGGGCGTGAACGAAGTGTTGACGAGTCGCCTGAAGCGGGTATGCCCAGGCGGATCGTTGAACAGGGCGATGGCGGGCTTGCGTTGCGGGCCCTGGCCCCACTTGGAAGAGAAGACTTCGATGTTCTTCAGTGCAGCAAGAACATCGTCGTGTTTGGTCAATGTGGTGAAGTGTGGCTCGTGTTCCCGGAACATGTGCACCGGACACTTCTCGCGCAGCTCCTTGTGCGCGGCTGCCGGATCAGCCATTGCTCGAGCCGAAAACGGGTTGTAGGCGACAGCTCCCTGTCCGCCCGCTTGATGGCTTGCTTGCTTGCCTGTCTGATTGGTGTCGTCGACGGACATGAATCCCCCTGTGCTCTGCACCCCTGACAGAGAGTGTAGGGCGCACGCTCACTAGGGTTCGTCTCGCGCACTGGGGGTCCGTGGTGAAACGAATCGAATACAAATGGGTGGTTGCCACGATCTTCGTTCTGGGCCTGTTCATGGAAATCATGGACACCACCATCATCAACGTGGCTATTCCCACCCTGGCCGAAGAGTTCAACGTGAACGCGGCGAGCATGGAGTGGGTCGTGATCGGTTACCTCTTGCCATTGGCCGTGTGGATTCCCGCATCGGGCTGGATCGGAGATCGCTTCGGCACCAAAAAGACATTCCTCTTCGCCCTGTTTCTGTTCACTGTCGCATCGATGCTGTGCGGCCTGGCACAGAACATGGAGCAACTGATCGCCTTTCGCGTGCTCCAGGGCGTGGGCGGCGGAATGCTCACCCCCGTGGGCACGGCAATGTTGTATCGCTCGTTTCCACCCGAAGAGCGAGCCCGTGCCTCGACCGTCCTCATCGTGCCCACCGTCATCGCTCCCGCTCTCGGGCCAGTGATCGGCGGGGCCATCGTCGACCATCTCAGCTGGCGATGGATCTTCTACGTGAACCTCCCCATCGGCATCGCCGGCTTCGTCTTCGGGGCGCTCTTCTTGAAAGAGCATCGCGAGCCCCAGGCAGGACGCTTCGACGTTCCGGGCTTCGTTCTGTCCGGCGCGGGCTTGGCTTCGTTCCTCTATGCCATCACGCAGGGGCCGAGCCACGGCTGGGCCTCGACATCCGTTCTCGTCACGGGTATCGGCGGACTGCTGTTGATTGCCCTGCTCATCAAGGTGGAGCTCACCGTTGCCGAGCCGATGCTCGCGCTGCGCCTCTACCGCGACCGCATCTTCCGCAACGCCAACATGGTGAACTCTCTCTCGTACGGAAGTTTCATGGCCTTCCTCTTCCTCCTCCCCCAGATGCTGCAGGGACCATTCGGCCTCTCCGCGCTGGAAACTGGGCTCAGCACGTTGCCCCAGGCGCTCGGCGTCATCATGATGAGTCAAATCGTCGGTCGCCTGTATCACACCGTGGGGCCACGTCGACTCATCACGACAGGCCTCGTCGTGACCGCACTTGTCACGGTTCCCTTCGTGTTGATCGATGCTGGCACCAACCTCTGGCTGATTCCTGTTCTGATGTTCGTACGTGGTTGCGGGATGTCGTTCACCTTCGTCTCTTTGCAGTCGAGTACGTACGCCAACATCGAGGCACGAGACACCGGTCGCGCATCGGCCATCTTCTCCACCCAACGTCAGGCATCCGCCGCCATTGGAGTTGCGGTGCTCGCAACGGTCTTCATGACGCAGTTCAACCGCACCAGCGACTCCAAGACACCTGTCGATGCCACAATGAGCGCCTACCACCTGGCGTTCCTGGTGTCGATCGGCTTCGCCATTGCCGCCGCATTCGCGGCGCACTTCTACATCTCCGACAAGGACGCTGCACGCACCATGCGTTCCCACAGTGGATCGTGAACCAACTCGACTTCTCCGAACAACCTGAAGAAGTCCTGCCGCACGACGGCAGTGCCGTTCTCCACAGGCGCTTCCTCGGTCCGACACAGGCCACTTCGGTTCTCGCCGCGCTGACCACCGAAGTGGAATGGGAACAGCACTCGCTCACGCTGTTCGGCAAGAGCGTGTTCGAACCACGGCTCTCGGCCTGGGTGGCCGATTCGGGAGTGAGTTATGCCTACTCGGGAAAGAAGCGTGAGCCCCTCGATTGGACACCGACACTTTCGACCGTGCGCGACATGGTGTCCATCGCCACCGGCCAAACTTACAACTCGGTGCTCGCCAACCTGTATCGCGACGGCAGCGACTCGATGGGATGGCATGCCGACGATGAACCCGAGTTGGGGCCGGCACCCGTCATTGCATCGATCAGTCTCGGTGCCGAACGTCGATTCGATTTTCGACACAACGTCACCGGCGAAACCCGACATGTGCTCTTGCCCCACGGATCGCTGCTCGTGATGAGCGGCGATTCACAAGCGTGCTGGAAACACAGGATCACTCGCAGCGCCAAGGTGCGCGGCCCCCGCATCAACCTGACCTACAGGCTCGTCGTTTCGTAGTCCGACGGCGCGATGTCACGCGTCTGTTCCCAGTATTCGAGCACATTGAACGGCCAGTTCTGGGCCGTACGACCGTGGGCGTTCTTGTACCAACTGCGCACCTGCGAAAAGCCCCAGGTTCGCAACTTGTTGGCGGCGTCGATCTTTTCGTTGTACGAGTCGTGGACCGATGTCTTCACGTCGAGAGATGCCACATTGGATTGCAACATGTGCCTGACCGCTTGCAACACGTAGTGCACTTCGCACTCCGAGTAGTAGATGATCGAGCCATTCACCACGATGTTGGTGTTGGGACCGTAGAGCACGAAGAAGTTCGGAAAATGAGGGATGGTGACACCGAGGTATGCGCGGGCATCGCCACCCCATTGAGCGTGGAGATCCACTCCGTTGCGACCGGTCACATGCATCGGCACGAGAAAGTCCGCCGCGGCAAATCCCGTTCCGTAGATGAGGACATCGGCTTCGTGCAATACGCCGTCGGCAGTTCTGACGCCGTTCTCTTCGATTCGGGTGATGGGCGTGGTGACCAGATGAACGTGAGGCTGGCGATACGTCATCACCAAAGAACCGTCGTCCACCACGAACCGCTTGGCAAAGGGCGGGTAGTCGGGAGTCAATTTTTCGGCAAGTTCCGGGTCTCCATCGGCCAAGAGTTGGATCCACATGACCAACAGCTGTCGAATCTCTTCGTTGGCCCGACCCACGGAAGTCTCGGTGGGCGGGAAGTCGGGCTCGACCACCGCAAACGGCTGCATCGCCTCGACACCTCGCCAAAACAGCCAGCAGCGGTACCACTGGGCATAGAACGGAACATGCTCGAAGAGCCACTTCAGGCCGGGCAACACGTTCTTGAAGTAGTTCGGCGCCGGCAACATCCACGGCGCAGTTCGCTGGAAGACGGTGAGTTCACTCACTTGGCCGGCTATGGCCGGAATCACCTGGCATGCACTGGCGCCGGTGCCGATGATGATCACTCTCTTCCCCGCGAGATCCACCGAGTCGTCCCAACGGGCAGTGTGGAATGCAGGTCCGGCAAAGTCCCCCACTCCTTCGATGTTGGGCATCTGCGGTCGGTTCAACTGACCGACCGCGCTGACCACCGCATGTGCCTCGACGGTGGTGGTAACAGCGGTGGCGCCAACTCCCGATCGAACGTCGACGTGCCAGATCTGTGATTCTTCTTCCCATCGCATGGCGGTGACCTCGTGTCCGAACGAGATGTCGGACATCACTCCGAAGTCCTGGGCGCATTGCTGGAAATACTCGGCCAACACCTTGCGCGGACTGAAGTACATCGGCCAGTCGGTGCGCTGCGCGAACGAATACGAATACATGTGGTTCTGAATGTCGACCCGGCACCCCGGATAGGTGTTGTCGTGCCAGGTTCCGCCCACTGCATTGCCTTTTTCAAAAATCTGAAAATCGACACCTGCTTGCTTCAAGCGATACGCGGCTGCGATGCCCGACATCCCCGCTCCGATGATCACCACCTTGAATCGGCGCCCCGGAGCCAACTCCTCTTTGCTCCACGTCGGTGCCCGGAGGTCGACACCCTCCACTGCAAGCTCTTCGGTCAAGAGGGGTACGTAGCGATCGTCGACCGAAACGCCAGTGACGAACTCCATCAAGGTGCGAATGTCGCGGGATCCGGGCCGATGTGGTTCGGATCCCTGTTCGTCGCGGAAGCGCTCGATCGCAGACAAACACAAGGCTCTCGCCTCGTCCATTTGTTCGGCGGTGAAACCGGAGTTCGGTTCGCGCAGCAACGCCGGATTCGGGCGGAGGTGCGGACGCAACAACGACAAGTCGCCTGTGAGATGGGCCACCGCGGCAATCAACGGCACGGGTTCCATCTCGGCCAAGGCCGAGATGATCTCTGTTGACCCTGCGGGCAGTGGCGCCACGTTTCCCCCGTGCATGACCCCAAGTTAGACCGCTCGAAGGTGGCAAGATTCCGCCATGGCACTCGTCGAACTTTCCCGCCCCCAATCCGGCATCACACAGATCACCCTCAACCGGCCCGACAAGTTGAATGCGATGACAAGCGAACTGGTCGCCAACCTGCACGGCGCCCTCGACGAGATCGCCAACGATGCCGCCACCCGTGTGGTCGTCCTCACGGGAGCGGGCCGCGGATTCTGCGCCGGCTTGGATCTCGGCGGCTACGGCGAGGCGCCAGGGCGCCAACAACCGGGAAAGATGGAGGCAGGATTTGCGGTACAGAAACACATCGCCTCCCTGATTCCCCACCTACGGTCACTTCCGCAGCCGATCATCGCGGCAGTCAATGGCCCGGCGGCAGGTGGGGGCTTCGCTCTGGTTCTCGGTTCTGACATCCGCCTGGCCGCGACCACCGCCAGGTTCAACGCCGCTTTCATTCGCATCGGTCTCTCTGCATGCGACATCGGCACCAGTTGGTTGCTGCCGCGCTTGGTGGGGGCAGCCAGAGCACAGGAGTTGATGCTCACCGGGCGCATCTTCGACGCCGCAGAGGCGGAGAAGATCGGCTTGGTGCTCGAGACGGTGCCGAACGATGCTCTCCTGGATCGCGCCTACATGAAGGCTGCCGAGATCATGCAGAACAGCCCCATCGGCGTGGCACTGACCAAGGAGGGCATGTGGAGCGCTCTCGAAATTCCTGGCATGCAAGCGGCAATCGACATGGAGAATCGTCAGCAGATCATGGCGTCGTTTTCCGATGATGCCACCGAGACACTTCGCGCTTTCCGCGAAAAGCGATCACCCAAATACTCGGGATTCTGAACACCATTCCAATTCACCCCACAGTCAGTTCGTACGTCCGATTTCCTGTGCCACAATCGGGAGATGTTGACCAACATCGGCTCCCTCCTCACCAAACGCGCCTACCTCGACCCGACAGGCGAAGCATTGTTCGATGTGGCCGCCGACAGGCGATTCACGTTCAGCCAACTGAATGAGGCTGCGAATCACGTCGCGGCGGGCTTGACGAAGGCGGGATTGAAAAAGGGTGACCGCGTCGGACTGTTGATGATGAACTCCCACGAGTTCGTCAGTGCTTTTATTGCAATCTCCAAACTCGGTGCCGTGATCGTTCCTCTCAACGTACGGTTGGTACCCGACGAACTGGAATTCATCCTGAAGGACTCGGGTGTCTCTGTTCTGCTGGCTGGCGAAGAGTTCGTTCCCGTTGTCACCGATCTGCAGGCCCGGGGCCAAAAGACCGACATTCGAACATGGATCCACGTGGGTTCCGAAGCAACCTCACCCTCATTCGCCACTCCCTTTTCCGTGATCGCAAACAATCC
>JBILKS010000134.1:0-4596 GCA_044376595.1 Ilumatobacteraceae bacterium
GAACCCGAGATCACCGCTCACGGCGACGACCTGTTGTACATCATGTACACCTCGGGAACCACTGGCTTGCCGAAAGGCGTGATGCACACGCACAACACCCAGATGGCCGCATTGCACACCGTCAATGCCTCCAGCGATTTCCGCACGAGCGATCGGTACCTCAATCCGATGCCGCTGTTCCATGTGGGTTCACTCACCCCGGCAGTTGCCGTGACCTACCTCGGCCTCACGCACGTCCTGATGCGCGCCTTCGACCCGACCAAAGTCTGGGAGATCATCGGAGCCGAGCGCATCAACAATGCGCTCATGGTTCCGGCGATGCTCAACTTCATGCGCATGACCTACGACCCCGCCAAACACACGCACAGTGATCTGCGCTGGATTCTCGCCGGAGCGGCTCCGGTGCCCGTCTCGCTGATCGAGGCCTACCTCGCCATGGGTATCGAAATCCACCAGGTGTACGGCCTCACCGAAACCTGCGGCCCCGCCTGTGTCACGTCCTCCCACGATGCGATTCGCAAGGCTGGATCCACCGGCAAGTCCTACTTTCACACCGATGTTCGCGTGGTTCGCGCCGACGGCACCGACTGTGTTGTCGACGAACCGGGCGAAGTCATCGTGCGCGGCGGGCACATCATGACCGGATACCTGAATCGACCCGACGCGACTGCCGAAACATTGCGCGACGGCTGGCTGCACACCGGAGACATCGCAGTGGTCGACGACGAGGGATTCGTCTACATCAAGGACCGCCTGAAAGACATGATCATCTCGGGTGGCGAAAATGTCTACCCCGCAGAGATTGAAAACGTCATCCTCTCCCACCCGGGCGTTGCCGAAGTTGCCGTCATCGGTATTCCGTCCGACAAATGGGGCGAGTCCCCCTTGGCCGTCGTCGTGAAGAAGGACCCGGAACTCACCGAAGCCGACCTCCTGGCTCATTGCGACGGGAAACTGGCCAAGTACAAGATGCCGGTTGGCGCTCGCTTCGTTGACGCCATCCCCCGCAATCCTTCAGGAAAGGCGCTGAAGAAGGACCTTCGCCTCCAGTTCAACTGACCCATTGTGGTTCACTCGTGAGCATGAACACGCGGATCATTTTTCCACTGAGGCGTCGCGGGCATCTCTCACGCGACAAGTTTCAGGAGTATTGGCTGGAGCATCATGCGCCGCTCGTGGCTCGCCACGCCGCAACGCTTGGCATCGTGGCGTACCAGCAGGTTCACACGATGCAAGACACCCGCCCCACCGAAGTGGACCCATTCGACGGAGTGGCGGAGCTGTGGGTGGACGTCTCACGAGCCTCGAGCAATGCAGACGACCGGCATGCCGCTTCCGCGGCTCTGCTGGATGACGAACGCAACTTCATCGACCATCGCCGTTCCCCCATTTGGGTGGCCGAGGAAGACGAATTGCTGTCCGGGCCGAAGGAGGGCGTGCGGATCACCGCGCTTCTCAAGAGAAAAGCTGGCACAACACGCCAGGAGTTCCGCGCCCATTGGCACGACATCCACGGTCCGTGGGCGTTGCGACATCCCGAAGTATGGGGCTTCACGCACTATGTGCAGAACCACACGCCCCTCGATGCCGAATCTCACCCGTTGGCTGTCGAGCGTGGCGCACCCGAACCTTTCGACGGGGTCAGCGAAATCTATCGAAAGGCATCCACTGCGCCGGCCGACGTGGTGGAGCGCATGCGCGACGAGATCCTCGCTGACGAACTCAACTTCCTCGACGTGGCAAACAGCCCTGTTTTCACCGGGAAGGTGCACGTCATCCTGTGAGTCAGCCGATTCACGGACGAACAGTCTGTGAATCTTTCCATTTTCGCGCCAACGCGATGATCTGGCCAGGCGTCAGCCTGGAGACATCTTCTCTGTGGGTCTCGCTGACGGCAGCCGCAACTTTGGGGTGACTCTTCTGTGCGTATGCCGCAAACTCGAGAGCCGTGTCCGCCTTGCCAACGCCGTGGCCGACCAGGAAGATCTCCGATGCTTCCGAGAGCGCATTCGCGATCGATTCGAAGAACTCCCTCAATCCCTCCACCGACGAGTGCCCGTGATTCTCCTGGGCAGGTCGCACGTGACGATGGTTGTCGATGGACGATTGGCGGTCGAGATGGAACAGCGGAATCGTTGCACCAGCCTCTACATGCCAGACATCGGCATGATCACGCGTGACCACTGCAACAACGCACTTGCCTCGAATGGGATTCGTCTCTGTCGTCATACACGGAGTGTATGAATCTATGCAGGAGCTCTTTCGGTGAGACGACGTGCAACTTTGCCGATTCGCTCCATATGTGACAAAAGTTTCTCGCGCGCCTGTTCTCCGGCTGCGCTGAGTCCCTTCACGTTCTCCACGGCCCAGTGACGCGTCACCAGCGGAACGAGAATGCGATCGTGATGTATCGCCATGTCATAGATGCCCGCCTTTGCGATGGCACGCGCATGCCCAACGAATCCCGGGATCCCGGTACCGGGCATCGAAAATCCCATCACCTGACGACACAGCGCTTCCATCGCCTTGTCTGGGCTGATCTCGAACAACTTGGACACGAGATCTCGATAGAAAAGGTGGTGCTTGTTCTCGTCGCTAGAGAGTCTCATCATCACCTCGTAGCCAATGGGATCGTTGAGCATCGTTCCGGTGTTTCGGTGGGAGATGCGCGTGGCCAACTCCTGCATGGCCACGTAGCACATGCCGTCGGCAGCGGTTTCCGGCTCGGGAACGACGGCGCTGCTCACCTGGGCCATGCGACCGTCTTCAAGTTCGTGGGGATTCAACAGACCACTGACCGTGATGTAGTCGCGCATCGCAATGGCATGACGCCCTTCTTCGGCTGTCCATCGCTGAACCCACTCACCCCACACTGAAGATGCGCCGAACATGCGCGAGATGGTGCGTGAGTACCACGGGAGATTGTCTTCCGTGAGGAGATTCACGAGCAGTGCGGAGCGCACTCCGTCGGGGATCTCATGTGTTGCGTAGTCGAACCCGTCTGTCATCAGACGCGAAGCGCGATCCCATGGCACCACGTCGTGCGGATACCACGTCTCTGCTGTGTCCAGATGACGATGCAACAACCGTTCGGCTTCGGGTTCGAGTTCCGAGAGAAGCGCAAAATCATCCATGAACACACCCTAGATGAGTTGAATGCCGTTCAACGCCTTTCGGCGTTAGCGTGCTCTTCAATCGAGACGAAAATCTCTGCCAATCGGCGCGGCCAACCCGGAATGCAATCCCTTCTTGCGAAAGCGAGGCCACCCATGAATGCAACTTTTGTTCGACGAAACAGCAAGTTCTGGACACGCGGGATTGCCGTGGTCACATTCGTTGTGGGGAGCCTTGTCGCTACTCCCTCTCACACGCGCGCCATCCCCACAACCTTCCGGTGGACAACCGAAGCTCTCTCGGCAAACAGCACCCTTTCTCTGTCGTCGCTGATCGAAACATCGAGTCGCCTGAAGCGCACATGGCGTGCGATCGGATCTTGTCGCATCGACGGCAAGATGCTGGCGGTCCAGAACTCCGGTCGGTGCCTCGTGCGCCTCACTGTGGCGAAACCCGGACGTCGACCCGTGTTGAACAAGGCACGTTCTTTCAAGATTCTGCGTGTCAGTTCAGAATCTGCAAGCGGGTCGCCGAATGCCCGGACGTTGCGCTCCGTCTGGTTCCCCGAAGCGGTTCCGGCGAGAGATTCCGACCGATGGAACGTTCCGATCAGCAGTTACGTGCGGGGACGTGACGTGTATCCACTCGACAAGACCCTTCCCTCAGCCGAAAATGCGGCATGCGAACAGGCAACCAAGGTTCGCCAAGGTGTCATCATTCTTTCGTTCGGACGCCAGGTGGCAGCCGGGGCGAGCGGCTTTGGATTGACCATCCCCACTCAAGACATCGCAAAAGTGACCGCGGCATGGGCGGCGGGCTTGGCGCGGTGCGGCACCGGCCAGTGGGAACTGGCAGTGGGAACCAGCAACTCCGGTGGGGTTACCGACCACAATGGATTCAGGGGTGGCGGCACTTGGGCTGGTGTGGTCGAGGCCGCACGTGCCGCTTCTGATCCGCGGGTGGTGATTTCCGGAGCCAACGATCTCGAACCCGGCTGGGGTCCACCAGGACAGGCGAGGGCGTGGGTCGATGGCTTCGTTCGCGCTACCGAACTGCGCCTGTGGAACTTCGGCTCGGCCGACGGTTGCCCCACCAAGTCGGGTCGACTGACGTGTGGCAACGGTTGGACCATCGACGACATTGTGTGGGTGTCGTCGCATGCCGGATCCAATATCGTCGCCGTGCCCCAGATCCACACCTACACCGGTTCACTCTCCAAGCAATGGGCATTGATTGCCGCACGGGCCAAGTCGTTGGGAGTTACCTTCACCTTTGGCGGCATGTCGGTCCAGACCTCTGCATGTCGACAAGTGCGCGGCGGCTGCCCCACTACGGGAATCTCGGCATGGGACGGTTGGCAGCAGTTGCGAAGTGCCATCGATGCGGTTCCCGAAATTGCAGGACAACCACTTGGCGGGCCGATCGATATTCGCTGGGGCTGGGACGGGCCGTATCTTCGCCCTTCGCCCACAACAACAACCA
>JBILKS010000213.1:0-3326 GCA_044376595.1 Ilumatobacteraceae bacterium
CGAATAGGCGGGTTACTCGATCACCACGACAACGTCGCCGGATCCGACGGTGTCGCCGGCGGCAACCTTGATCTCTTTGACCTTGCCACTCTTTTCGGCCTGAATCTGGTTTTCCATTTTCATGGCTTCGAGCACGACGACGGCCTGGCCGACTTCAACCTCTTGTCCCACCTCGACCAGTACCTTGACGATGGTTCCCTGCATGGGGACAACCACTTCGCCGCTGCCTGATCCACCGGCGGCACCGCCACCCGATGCGGAGGCGCGCGTCGCTTTCTTGGCCTTGGCCGGTCCGGCCGACACCATCTGGCCTTCCGGAACCCACATCTTCACGTTGAAGCGCTTGCCATTGACCTCGACGGTTGTCTTGCGCTCAACGAGTGCCTCGGCTTCTTCGCCAGCTGCTGCCGGTGCGCTGCCACCGACACCCGAAAGATCGAGACGCTCTTCCACCCACTTCGTGGAGTGTTTGAAGGCCTTGAAGTCGGGGTGTTCGAGAATGGCGATGTCGGCGGGGATGGTGGTGTGCACACCCTCGACAACCATTTCGTTCAGTGCGCGAATGGTGCGCGCAATCGCGACATCGCGATCCTTGCCCCACACGATGAGCTTTCCGACCAGGTTGTCGTAGTACTGGCTGACGGTGTCACCTGATTCGTAACCGCCGTCGAAGCGAACGCCGAAACCGTCGGCGGTGACCAACTTCGTGATGGTTCCGGGAGAGGGAAGGAACTTTCCGCCCGCGGGGTTCTCGGCGTTGATACGGATCTCGATGGCATGCCCGCGGCGCTGTGCGGCAACTTCGGCTTGGGTCATCGGCAGTTTCTCGCCCGAGGCAACCCGGATCTGCCATTCGACGAGGTCGATTCCCGTGATCACCTCGGTGACCGGGTGCTCGACCTGGAGGCGCGTGTTCATTTCGAGGAAGAAGAACTCTCCGTCCTGGTAGATGAACTCGACGGTTCCGGCGTTGTAGTAACCCACGGCCTTGGCGGCCTTCACGGCGGCTTCGCCCATGGCTTCTTCCACGCCGTCGGGCAGCGCGGCAGCCGGTGCCTCTTCGATCAACTTCTGGTGACGGCGCTGCGCGGAACAGTCACGGGTGCTGACCCAGACGACGTTGCCGTGCTTGTCGCCCACCAACTGAACCTCGATGTGTCGGGGCCAGGTGAGGTATTTCTCCACGTAGACCTCGTCGCGGCCGAAGAATGCCTTGGCCTCGCGCTGGGCCGAGTCCATTGCCTCTTGCACGTCAGCAGCCGCATGGACGACCTTCATGCCGCGACCGCCGCCACCGAAGGCGGCCTTGATGGCGACGGGGAAACCGAACTGCGTGCCGAAGTCCTCGATCTCTTTTGCCGATGTGGCGAACTCGGTGGTTCCCGGAACGATGGGTGCACCGCCGCGCTGTGCGGCAATACGACTCGACACCTTGTCGCCCATTTCGATGATGGCCGCGGGCGGTGGTCCGATGAACTCGACACCCAGATCAGTGATGGCTTGGGCAAAGTCAGCGTTCTCGCTGAAGAATCCGTATCCGGGGTGCACGCCGTCGGCGCCACTCTTCTTGATGGCATCCAGAATCGCCTCGGTATTGAGGTAACTCTCGGCTGCAGTTTGGCCACCCAGGGCGTAGGCCTCGTCGGCCAGACGAACGTGGAGTGCGTTGCGGTCGAGTTCGGAATAGACCGCTACGGTCTGGATTCCCATTTCACGGGCCGCACGAATGACTCGGACGGCGATCTCTCCACGGTTGGCGATGAGGATTTTCTTGAGCACGAATGACAATGTTGGTGCGGTGGACACAGGAAAAGCGAATCGGTACGGCAACTGGCTGGTGGAGAGGGTCTCCGAGACGGGGTCGACCAACGCCGACCTGCTGAAAGCTGCCGAAAATGGGGCCCCAAACCGCTCGGTTCTGGTGACGGACCACCAGACCGCCGGCCGTGGCCGGCTGGGACGGGTCTGGGAGGCACCTCCCGGCACCAACCTCCTGGTGTCGACACTCTTCCGCGACGTCACCGACCATGCGCACCGTTTGACCCAGCATCTCGGGTTGGCGGCGGCATTCGTGCTGCGGGATTCCTTCGGCATCGATGCCGGCCTCAAGTGGCCGAACGATGTGGTGGTGAGCCTTGGGGGTGACGACGTGAAGATCGCCGGCATCCTCGCGCAATCCACCGTGTCTTCGACGGCCGGGGTGCACGTGGTTGTGGGCATGGGCCTGAACGTGGGGTGGGCACCACCCGCCGATGTGGCGATCGCCACGTGTGTGAACAATGTCAAGGCGCCGGGTTCGGCGAATCTCACGCCGTTCGACATCCTGCAGTTGATTCTTCGTCGCTTCGACGAAATCGAGGGTCTGTCGCCATCGGAGTCGTTCGGCGCATACCGTGCATCGCTGCGCACTCTGGGGAAGAACGTGAAATGTGACATGCCCGATGGCACACACATCACCGGCCGCGCAGTGGACATCGACACCAACGGGCGATTGCAGGTGCTGGACGAATGTGCCATCACGCACCACATCGACACCGCCGACGTGGTGCACTTACGAAACGTGCAATAACGGCTACTTTGAATCCGTGAAGTACGCGCGCTACGTCATCGCGGCCTGCATGGCTGCGATCATCGCCTTGGCCGGAGCCGCCGGCTTGGTGCGGGGCGCCAAGAGTCAGATGACGGGCGTGGACCGTATCGAAGACGTGGTTCCCGACCTGGCCACCACGGTTGCGGGTTTCGAGAACTACTTGCTGGTCGGATCCGACAGCCGCGAAGGGATCGACCCAACTGATCCCGACTTCGACGTGATCGGCAGCGCCACCGAGGTGGGAGGCCAGCGCAGCGACACCATCATGGTGATGCGCTACGACACGGCAACCAGCTCCGCGGCACTCATGTCGTTTCCCCGGGATCTCTGGGTCACCATCGGCAACGGCGAAAAGCGCAATCGCATCAACTCCGCCTACAACCTGGGCGCCGGGATGTTGGCTCGTACCATCACTGCCAACTTCGGCATTCCCATTCACCACTACATCGAGGTCAACTTCCAGGGGTTCAAGAACCTGGTCGATGCCATTGGTGGCGTGCAGATCTGCACACCTCACCAGGTGCGCGACCGCCAGATCGGCCTGAGGTTGTGGCGCGGTTGTCAGCAGATCAGCGGCATGCGTGCTTTGCGTTACGCCCGCAGTCGACACTACGAACAGCGCATCGATGGCAGATGGCAGTTGGAAGGAACCGGTGACATCGGCCGTTCCAATCGCCAGCGAGATTTCGTGGCGGCGATGCTGAAACAAACGGCCAAGCACGCGGCAGCCAATCCC
>JBILKS010000214.1:0-3321 GCA_044376595.1 Ilumatobacteraceae bacterium
GACAAGATCATCGACCGCGCCAACCGCGAGAACAGGCCCTGGGAAGAGATCACCCACAAGTGCGAGGACATCTGGTTCCGGGCCATGGCGGCATTGAATGTCGAGCGCCCCACTGACATTCCCCACGCCACCGAATACGTGGACCAGATGGTGGGGATGATCGGCGAGCTGGTTTCGCTGGGTCGCGCCTATGCCACCTCCGACGGGGTCTACCTGTCGGTGACATCGGTCGACGACTACGGCCTTCTCGCGCACCAGAAACTGGAAGACATGCTGGCCGGCGGGGGAGACCGCGAGGTGCTGGGTGCCAGCGAGAAGCAGCATCCTGCCGACTTTGCGCTGTGGAAGTTCACCAAGCCCGGCGAACCCGCCTGGCCGTCACCTTGGGGCGAAGGTCGTCCGGGCTGGCACAGCGAGTGTGTGGTGATGAGCCTGCAGTTGTTGGGCGAAGGATTCGATCTGCACTGTGGCGGCGCCGACCTGCGTTTTCCCCACCACGAAAACGAGCGCGCCCAGGCCGTGGCCTTGGGCAAGCAGTTCGCCAACCATTGGATGCACAACGGATTCGTCGTCGATGCCGAGGGCGAGAAGATGTCGAAGAGCCTGGGCAACGTGGCCAACCTCCTCGACCTGGTCGAGAAGTACGACCCCCGCGCCTATCGCATGTTGCTGTTGCAAACCCACTATCGATCGCCGGTGCGCGTGGGTCAGGACAACATCGACGCCTCGGTTAAGGCAGTCACCGGCATCGATGCGTTCTTCACTCGTGTGCCCACCAGCGGCGTAGTTGCCGACACTGCCGTGATCGAGTCGTTCCGTGCCGCAATGGACAACGACCTCGATACACCCGGTGCCACTGCACTGATGTTCGACACGATTCGCAGGGCGAATGCCGCAGTCGACTCCGGTGATCTCGCAACGGCGTCGTGCCTGGGGGCGGCAGTGCGCGAAATGTGTGCGGCCTTCGGGCTCACCATCAACGACGTTGCAGAGGTAGGCGACGACATCGTCGACAAGGCAAAACAGATCGACGTTGCGCGCGCGGCCAAGGATTTCGCCACAGCCGATGCGCTGCGCAACGAGCTCCAAGCCGCGGGTTACGTGGTGGAAACAACCAAAGATGGCACCCGGGTGAGGCAGTCCTGATGACGAGCGTCACCCCGGGCATCTCGCCGAACTTCGTGCATGAGTGCCGAGTTGATGAATGACGTGAAGAAGTCCAAATACCCCAAGGGTTTTTGGACGATCTGGAGCACAGTCGCACTCGACATGGTGGGCTTCGGCATGGTTGTGCCGATTCTCGGTCGCTACGCGGATCGGTTCGGGGCCAGTGGCTTCGAAGTCGGCCTGTTGTTCTCCGCTTTTTCCATTGCACAATTCTTCTTCGCTCCGGCGATGGGTCGGCTCTCCGATCGCATCGGTCGCAAGCCCGTCATCATCATCTCGTTGCTCGGCACCGCCGTGGGGAGCTTCATCACCGGGGCCGCGGGCGCACTGTGGCTCTTGTTCCTCGGTCGTTTTCTCGATGGTGCATCGGGGGCCAGCGTGTCGGTGGCGCAGAGCGCCATCACCGACATCGCCTCGCCCGAAGATCGGCCACGACTGCTTGGTTTGCTTGGCGCCGCATTCGGCGTTGGCTTTGTCTTCGGTCCGGCCATCGGTGGCCTCGCCGCACTCGGCGGACCTCATGTTCCGTTCTACTTGGCGTCCGCGTTTGCGCTGTGCAACGCCGTTGCTGCTTATGTGCGGCTGCCCGAAACCCACACCAACCGCATTCCGCGCACTGGTGACAAGGTGCCGTTCTTTTCGCGCAAGTTCTCGTGGAACCGTCTCACCGTCACGGCCCTGCTGAGTGGCACGGCCTTCGCGGGATTCGAAGCGACGTTCGCACTGTTCGGAGAGCGTCGTTTCGATCTCACAGAGGGTTCGGCCGCTGCAGTGTTCCTGGTGGTGGGCGTGATGTTGGTGATCGTGCAGGGTGGCCTGATCGGTCCACTCACCAAGAGGTTTGGTTCCAAACGGCTTCTCCGCAGCGGCTTCGTCCTCTTGATCGGCGGCTTCCTGGTGCTTGCCGCCGCCGAGGTGTGGGTCGTTCTGTTCGTGGCTCTGGCGTTGCTGTCGTTGGGCCAGGGAGTTGTTTCGCCGTCCCTCACCAGCGTGGTTGCTGATTCGGTGACCCCCGACAAGCGGGGAGAAGCGCTCGGCGTGCAGCAATCAGCCGGGGCTCTGTCGCGGATCATCGGCCCGGCGATTGCCGGGCTTGTGTTCGACCAAGCCGGAGTGGGATGGCCCTATGTCGTGGCCGCCGTGCTCACCCTTTGCGCAGTAATTCTCGTAACTTCTCACGGAGAATCATGAAAGAGCACTTCAGCCGCAACGATGCGACACCACTGTCGCAGCCCGGGGTCGTCGTCGGTGGCGACACCATGGGCTACGTGCCGGCTCTCGATGGTCTGCGCGCTCTCGCTGTGATCGCGGTGATTCTCTACCACGCCGATCTGGGTTGGTTGCCCGGCGGTTTCATCGGTGTCGAGGTCTTCTTCGTCATCAGTGGTTTCCTCATCACGTCGCTTCTCATCGAAGAAGCCGAGCGCGAGGGTGGCATCGCGTTGCGGCAGTTCTGGTTGCGCCGCGCGCGGCGACTCTTGCCCGCGGTCTTTGCAATGCTCGTGGGTGTTTCCGTGTGGGCACTGCTCTTCTCCGATCTCATGGTCGGACAACTTCGACACGATGTCCTTCCGGCCATTGTCTATGTGTCCAACTGGTGGCAGATCTTCTTCACGGATGTTCCGTACTTTGCGCCAACAGACCCGTCGTTGTTGAGACATCTCTGGTCGCTGGCTGTCGAAGAACAGTGGTATCTGATCTGGCCGTTTGCGTTCGTTGCACTCATGCGCTGGAAGCGCAATCGGGCTCAAGCCGCACAAACTCTGCTGATCGTCGCCCTCGTGATCATGGTGGTCACAGCCGTGCTGTACAGCGGCAACGAAGATCGCACCAACTTCCTCTATCTCTCCACACTCACTCGTTCCACGGGCCTCTTGTTGGGTGCCGCCGGTGCAATGTTGTGGAGGCCGTGGCTCGCATCCGTGAAGGCCCGCCGGAGTGCGCCGTCTGTTGCCGACATGCCCGAAAAGGTGTTGTCTCTCGCCGCTCTTGGCAGCGGTGTGTTGCTGTTGTTGCTGGCGCTGGTGTTGAAGGTCGATGGTGCATTCCTGTATCGCGGCGGCCTCGCTCTCGTCTCGATTGCATCTCTGGTGCTCGTCGCCGCGGTGGTGCATCCCAACGCGGTGTCGTTGCATCGGGTGTTCGGCGCGCGCC